>JAEZBU010000056.1 GCA_023426855.1 Pseudomonadota bacterium
AAGCGGGTGAAGGTGAAAGCCTCCACATACTCTTCCAGCGGCACGCCGTACTGCAGGCCAAGGCTGATGGCGATGGCGAAGTTGTTCATCAACGAGCGGAAAGCAGCGCCTTCCTTGTGCATGTCGATGAAGATTTCGCCGAGGCGGCCATCCTCGTATTCACCCGTATGCAGGTAGACCTTGTGACCGCCGACGGTTGCCTTCTGGATGTAGCTCTTGCGGCGGGCCGGCAGTTTCTCGCGCTGGCGGGCACGCTCGATGATGCGCTCCACGATCCGTTCGGCCGCGACCTGCGAACGCGCCGCCATCGGCTTGTCGGCGGTGAGCTGCTCGGCGAACTCTTCCTGCTCGTCGACATCGTCGCCCAGCACCTGCGCGTTGAGCGGCTGCGACAGCTTGGAGCCATCGCGATACAGCGCGTTGGCCTTCAGCGCCAGACGCCATGACAGCATGTAGGACTGCTTGCAATCCTCGACCGTCGCCTCGTTCGGCATGTTGATGGTCTTGGAGATTGCGCCTGAGATGAACGGCTGCGAGGCGGCCATCATGTAGATGTGGCTGTCGACCGACAGGAACCGCTTACCCTTGCGGCCGCACGGGTTGGCGCAGTCGAACACCGGCAGATGCTCGGCCTTCAAGTGCGGCGCGCCTTCCAGCGTCATCGATCCGCAGACGTGCTCGTTGGCGGCTTCGATATCTTTCTTGGAGAACCCGAGGTGAGCCAGCAGTTCAAAGCTCGGATCATCCAGCTTGTCGGCCGGAACCTTGAGTGTTTCGACGAGGAAGGCCTCGCCGAGCGTCCAGCGGTTGAACACGAACTTGATGTCGAATGCGGTTGCCAGTGAGCCTTCGAGCTTCTGCAGCGCTTCGTCGGTGAAGCCCTTGGCCCTCAGTGTCGTGTGGTTGATGGCCGGAGCCTGCTTCAGCGAGCCGTGACCGACAGCATAAGCCTCGATCTCGGCGATCTCGGACTCGCGATAGCCGAGCGTGCGCAGAGCGGAGGGAACCGCCTGGTTGATGATCTTGAAGTAGCCGCCGCCGGCCAGCTTCTTGAACTTCACCAGTGCGAAGTCGGGTTCGATGCCGGTGGTGTCGCAGTCCATGACGAGACCGATGGTGCCGGTCGGCGCGATCACGGTGGCCTGCGCATTGCGATAGCCGTGGGCTTCACCCAGCGTCAGCGCCTCGTCCCAGGCCCGCATGGCGGCGGTCACCAGCGCCTTATCGCGGCAGGAGGCGTGGTCGAGCGGCACCGGCGCGGTGGCCAGCTTCTCGAAGCCGTCTGCATGGCCACACGCAGCGCGGCGATGATTGCGGATCACGCGCAGCATGTCGTCGGCATTGTCGTAGTAGCCGGGGAAGGGGCCGAGCTCCTTGGCCATTTCCGCGGAGGTCGCGTAGGACACGCCAGTCATGACGGCTGAAATGGCGCCGCAGATCGCGCGGCCTTCCGCCGAGTCATAGGGAATGCCGGAGGCCATCAGCAGGCCGCCGATGTTGGCGAAGCCGAGACCGAGTGTGCGGTAGCGGTAGGACAGCTCTGCGATCTGCTTGCTCGGGAATTGCGCCATCAGCACCGAGATTTCGAGAACGACGGTCCACAGACGGCAGGCGTGCTCGAAGGCGGCCGTATCGAACAGATGTCCGTCGGCAACGCTGTCCTTGGTGCGGAACATCATCAGGTTCATCGACGCCAGATTGCAGGCGGTGTCGTCGAGGAACATGTACTCCGAGCACGGGTTCGAGGCGCGGATCGGGCCGGATGCCGGGCAGGTGTGCCAGTCGTTGATGGTGGAGTGGAACTGGATGCCGGGGTCGGCGGACGCCCAGGCGGCGTGGCCGATCTGATCCCACAGATCACGTGCCTTCAAAGTCTTGATGACCTTGTCGGAGGTGCGGGCCGTGAGATTCCAGTCTTTGTCCTCTTTCACGGCATTGAGGAACTCATCGGTGACGCGCACCGAGTTGTTCGAGTTCTGGCCGGAAACGGTCAGGTAGGCTTCGCTGTCCCAGTCGGTGTTGTAGGTGTCGAACTGGATGTCCTTGTAGCCCTGGCGTGCGAACTGGATGACGCGAACGATGTAGTTGTTCGGCACCTGATCGCGGCGCGCTTCCTTGATGGCGCGGCGCAGCGCAGGGTTCTTGGCCGGATTGAAGCAATCGTCGCCGTCGGCCTCGCAGTTGACGCAGGCCTTCATAACGGCCTTGAGGCGCTTCTGGCAGATCTTGGAGCCGGTGACGAGAGCGGCAACCTTCTGCTCTTCCTTCACCTTCCAGTTGATGTATTCCTCGATATCCGGATGGTCGACGTCGACAACCACCATCTTGGCGGCGCGGCGCGTGGTGCCGCCCGACTTGATGGCGCCAGCCGCGCGATCGCCGATTTTCAGGAAGCTCATCAGGCCCGACGAACGTCCGCCACCGGACAGCTTTTCGTTGGCCGAGCGCAGGCGTGAGAAGTTGGAGCCGGTGCCGGAGCCGTACTTGAACAGGCGGGCTTCGCGCACCCACAGGTCCATGATGCCGTTCTCGTTGACGAGATCGTCCTCGACCGACTGGATGAAGCAGGCATGCGGCTGCGGGTGCTCATAGGCCGAGGTCGACGACGTGAGCTGGCCGGTGATGTGATCGACGTAGAAGTGACCCTGGCCAGGACCGTCGATGCCATAGGCCCAGTGCAGGCCGGTGTTGAACCACTGCGGGCTGTTCGGAGCGCCCATCTGCATAGCGAGCATGTAGCGGTGCTCGTCGAAGAAGGCGCGGGCATCTTCCTCGGTGGTGAAGTAGCCACCCTTCCAGCCCCAGTAGGTCCAGGTGCCGGCGAGACGGTCGAAAACCTGGCGGGCATCGGTTTCGCCGCTGATGCGCTCTGCAGCCGACAGGTCGGCGAGGCCAGCTTCATCGGGAACTGAGCGCCACAGCCAGGACGGAACCTGGGTCTCTTCGGCTTTCTTCAGGCGCGTCGGGACGCCGGCCTTGCGGAAATACTTCTGTGCGAGAATGTCGGCCGCGACCTGGCTCCAGTGGTCCGGGACCATGAAACCTTCGAGACGAAATACGACGGACCCGTCCGGATTCTTGATCTCGCTGGTCGACTTACGGAATGTGATGGTCTCGTACGGTGACTTTCCGGCCTGAGTGAACCGCCGCGTGATCTTCATTCGTAGCCCCCGCTATGTCGTCGCGCGCGCCCATGATCCTGGTCGGTCGCGCATGGTCGTAATGATGGTTTTTCGGCGCCTCGAACGCGGTGAAAAGCGAGGCGGCACACGATCTCGCGACCGAAGCAGTGAGAACTCCGGCCTACGCACACTCAAGAACAAGCAGAACGAAAGAACGCGAACGCAACACACGGGGAGAAGGTACACATGCGCGCCGGGACCGAGCGACCGTCAGGTCGTGGCAGATGGCGCTTACCGCAAAAAAGGCCCGCTCTCCCCATCCCCCCGGAGCGGGCCCTGAGACCCTGTTGCAACACCCTCGCAAACAGGAAACCCAGCACTCAAATGCGATGACCTAAAGCTAGGACGATTCTCGCGTTTCGTCACGATCTTGTATGGCGTAGATGCAATTGACGCTAGATGTAGTTGTCCTGTGGAGACGCTCTGGATAACCGGTGTGTGACAATATGAAATCGGCCGAAACTATCCCCGACAAACGCCGCCATTGCTGGATGCAAGCGAAAAAAGCGGCTTCGGCTTATGTATTCTCAACTGCAATTGCAGTACGGTCGGTTGGATAAAGCTAAGGCGATTCCGGTCGCACAGGTGTTGCAAAACTGTCGCGATTTTCGGTCCACTGGACAGCGGCCGGGGTGTGGGCTAAGCGCCTTTAGAGAAATCAAGTCGCCCGTTGAGCGGGCTAAGCTGCCGACGTAGGTGGATCGACATGGGTATGCTGAGCGAGATCTTCAGCTGGTGGGGCGGCAACACCTGGGGCACGCGTCTGGCGACGTGGCGCTTTGGCAAGTTCGTCGGCGATGACGAGTTCGGCAATCGCTACTTCGTTCAGAAGAGCGGCGTCGGGCCGCTCGGCGTGCCGCGCCGTTGGGTGATCTACAAGTCCATGTCGGAGGCCTCGCAGGTGCCGCCGGACTGGTATGGCTGGCTGCATTATACTGTCGATACGCCGCCGACCGAGGAAAACTATGAAAAGCGGCCGTGGCAGAAACCGCACCGCATGAATATGACGGGCACGCCGGAAGCCTACAGGCCGGCGGGGTCGATCATCGGCCTGGGACATCGTCCGAAGGCCACAGGAGATTACAAGGCTTGGCGGCCATAATTCCTGGCGGCCATGCTCTTGCCACCAAATAACGGTCCACCTGATGTAAAGTCCTCGAGGCGTCTACGGTAAGTCCGGCACGGCGTTGAGGCGGTAGGATCAGGAGAACGATGAAACGGGCAGCGCACCTTCAGCGACTTCGGTTTGGCGGGCCGGTGATGGCCATGGCAGCCGGCTTGGCTTTGTGCGTCGCCAGCGGGACGTCGGCTCAGGCCCAGCGGATGGAGAACGGCGTCGCCGTTTTCGCAGCGCTCGACAAGGTCACGGCGCGCATCTCGCGGCTGGAAGTCAAGCTCAACGAGACGGCAACGTTTGGCTCGCTGAAGGTTACGCCGCGGGTGTGCTATTCCCGGCCGCCAACCGAACAGCCCAAAACAACGACATTTGTCGAGGTTCAGGAAGAGCAACTCGATGGCAACGAGAAGTCGTTGTTTTCGGGCTGGATGTTTGCTGAAAGCCCGGGCCTCAATGCTGTCGAGCATCCGGTGTTCGACGTTTGGCTGACCGAGTGCGCCGAGCCGACCCGCAGTGTCGCGCAGGGCAGGAACAGAGGTGGTGCGGCACAGGGCGCCGAGCCTGCCGAAGAGCCCCCCGTCCGCCGCCGGGTCCGGCGCTGATTTCAGCAACTCCGCAGGCTATTCGTCGCTTGCCGATTTGACGATGTCGAGCACTTGCTCGGGCGTCGCATTTTCGTCCAGCAGCAGGAAATCGGCCTTCACCTTCAACGCCGCATCGAGCTGGCCATGAAACTCCACGCGGTTCACCTCGATCGTCCCGAACTGGCGGAGATGGTCGGTGACGAACTGCGTATCGAGCATGACGAAGCCGCCGTGGATAAGGCGCGCGCAGAGATGAACCAGCGCGATTTTCGACGCATCGCGCACGTCCGAGAACATGCTCTCGCCAAAAAACGCGCCGCCGAGCGCGACGCCGTACAAGCCGCCGACCAGCCGCGCACCATCCCACACTTCGACGGTGTGGCAGTACCCGAGCTTGTGCAGGTCCCGATAGAGATTGCGGATGCGCGTGTTGATCCAGGTGGTCTGGCGCCCTGGGCGCGAAGCGGCGCAGCCTTCGATGATGCCATCGAACGCGGTGTTGATGCGCACTTGGTAGGGCGTCTGGCGGATGGTACGGCGCAGCCGGCTCGGCACGATCACGGAATCGAGCGGAAGAAGGCCGCGCGCCTGCGGCTCGATCCAATAAAGCTGCGGGTCATCGGCGCTTTCTGCCATCGGGAAAATCCCGCAGGCATAAGCTTTCAAGAGGACCTGCGGCGTAATCTCCAGCAGCGGGTTATCGCGAGCAGCCATAGAGAAACGGTCCTGGTAGACCTCGTTTGCGGGGGTTCCCCCAAAAGACGGGCAAACCGCCTCGGCGTCACCTGCCGAACCGGCGCACGTTGATCATATTGGGGCACGGATACCGCGTCGGCAACTGCCACGCGTCGGCCGGAGGGTAGATCGGGTTAGCAAGTCCAGGCTGGGGCTCGCCGCGATGACTGCGGCGCGCGATCACTCGTCCGGCTTGCCGAGATACTTTTCGAGCCAGTGGATGTCGTACATGCCATTGGCGATGTCGGGGTGTTTCACCAGCTCGGCGAACAGCGGGATGGTGGTCTCGATGCCGTCGATGACGAATTCCGACAGGCAGCGGCGCAGGCGCATCAGGCATTCGTTGCGTGTCTTGCCGTGCACGATCAGCTTGCCGATCAGGCTGTCGTAGTTGGGCGGGATGCGATAGCCCTGATAGACACCACTGTCGACGCGCACGCCGAGGCCGCCCGGCGGGTGCCAGTAGGTGATCTTGCCCGGCGAAGGGCGGAAGGTCTTCGGGTTCTCCGCATTGATGCGGCACTCGATGGCGTGGCCGGAGAACATGACGTCCTCCTGCTTCAGCGTCAGCGGCGCACCGGCGGCTATGCGGATCTGCTCGATGACGAGGTCGAGGCCGGTGATCATCTCGGTGACGGGATGCTCGACCTGCAGGCGCGTGTTCATCTCGATGAAGAAGAACTCGCCGTTCTCGTAAAGGAACTCGACCGTGCCGGCGCCGCGATACTTGAGCTTCTGCATCGCCTTGGCGACGGTCTCGCCGATCTTGCGTCGTGATTCCGCATTGAGCGATGGGGAGGGAGCCTCCTCGAGGATCTTCTGGTGGCGGCGCTGCAGCGAGCAGTCACGCTCGCCAAGATGGATGGCGTTGCCCTTACCGTCGCCGAATACCTGGATTTCGATGTGGCGCGGTTTGGCCAGGTATTTCTCGATATAGACGCTGTCGTCGCCGAACGCGGCTTTGGCTTCGGCGCGCGCCGTGGACAGGGCCAGCCCCAATTCGTCAGCCGAGCGGGCGACCTTCATGCCGCGGCCACCGCCGCCGGCAGCCGCCTTGATCAGCACCGGGAAACCCATGTCCTTGGCGACTTTCATCGCCTCGGCCTCGCTCTTCACGGCGCCGTCGGAGCCGGGGACGACCGGAATACCAAGCCGCTTGGCGGTCTCCTTGGCCTCGATCTTGTCACCCATGATGCGGATGTGTTCGGACGTCGGCCCGATGAAGGTGATGTCGTGCTCTTCCAGGATCTCCGCGAAACGCGCGTTCTCCGACAGGAAGCCGTAGCCGGGATGGATCGCGTCGGCGCCGGTGATTTCACAGGCGGCCAACAGGCGTGGGATGTTGAGATAGCTCTCGGAGGCTGGCGGCGGGCCGATGCAGACACTTTCGTCGGCAAGACGCACGTGCATGGCATCCGCGTCTGCAGTCGAATGCACCGCGACGGTCGCGATGCCGAGCTCCTTGCAGGCGCGCTGGATGCGCAGCGCAATCTCACCACGGTTCGCGATCAGGACCTTGTCGAACATCGTGCGGCTCTGGCGCTCCGGGCTTTGAAACTGGGCGACGGCACTGAAGCAGCCGTCGGCGACAATGGCATTATTCGATGATGACGAGCGGCTCGCCGAACTCGACCGGCTGGCCATTCTCGACGAACAGTTGCGTCACGGTACCCGAACGCGGGGCGGGGATGTGGTTCATCGTCTTCATCGCTTCAATGATCATCAGGGTCTGGCCCTGAGACACGCGCGAGCCGACCTCGACGAAGGGCGCCGCGCCGGGCTCCGGAGCACGATAGGCGGTGCCGACCATCGGAGACTTGATGCAGCCGGGATGACTGGCCGGGTCGTTGCCCGCCGCGGGAGCGGCAGCGCTTGCGGCCGGCGCGAGGGCCGCTGGCGCCGCCTGGGCGGCAACCGGAGCCGTGATGGCCAGCGTGCGCGCCACGCGGATCTTCAGACCCGATTTCTCGATCTCGATTTCACTGAGGCCGGTTTCCTGCAGCAGATCCGCGAGTTCGCGGATCATTTGCTGTTCGGAACTGCCCCCATTCTTGTGATCTTTGCCCATATGATCCCGCCGGGTTCTGTTTTGCTTTGCCAGCTCAGCTACGAGCTGCGGTCTCAACGTTGAGGATGTCAGCCATCGCCTCGAGTGCGAGTTCGTACACCTTCGGCCCGAACCCGCAGATCACGCCACGCGCTCCGAGCGAGATGTAGGAGTGGTGGCGGAAGCTCTCGCGGCGATGAACGTTCGAAAGATGGACCTCGATGGCCGGTAGCTCCGACGCATTGATGGCGTCGAGCAGCGCCAGGGAGGTGTGCGTATAGGCGCCAGCGTTGAGAATGACACCGCTGGCCTTTTCGCGGCCTTCCTGAATCCAGGTGACCAGCTCGCCTTCATAGTTGGACTGCCGGCACACCGCTTCAAGGCCGAGTAGCTTGGCGCGGGCATGCACACGCTTTTCCACGTCGGCCAGCGTCTCGGAGCCGTAGATCGTCGGCTCGCGCAACCCGAGCATATTCAGGTTGGGGCCGTTGAGCACGTATACGGGTTTCGGCATGTGTCTCGTCAATACGTCCTGGTCATATCCAGGCTGCGGAGCCGGATGGACCCGCAGCCGAAGTCGCCAGGGGCTTTATCAGCTTTCCCGCCGATACGAAAGGTTATGGCGAAGAATGTTGTTGAGATACAACCGACCTCAACACACCTTACATCCGCTCTTGCGTACTTCGGTGATGAGCTGGTTCAGCCCGTCGGCGGGCAGATAACCTACATTGACCCTCGAGTCGACGATAAAGGCAGGCGTGCCTTCCATGCCAAGTGCCTGAGCAAGCTCAGCATTTTTCTTTATCGCAGTCGCGAATTCAGGATCGGCCATGTCTGCCTTGAGCTTCGCGACGTCGAGGCCGACCTTTTCCGCGATCGTGAAGACGTTGTCCTTGGTGACCTGACGTTCCTTCATCAGCGCGACGTGGAAGTCCCAGTATTTGCCCTGCTTCTTGGACGCCATGGCTGCGGTCGCGGCGATCACCGAGTTCTCGCCGAAAATCGGGAATTCTTTGAATACGACGCGGACGTTCGGGTCGGCTTCGGTGAGCTTGACCAGTTCGTCTACGGCCCGTTTGCACCAGCCGCAGTTATAATCGAAGAACTCAACGACGGAGACATTGCCTTTGGGGTTGCCGAACACGAAATCGCTCGGCGACGAGAAGATATCGGCCTTGCGCTCCAAAATAACGCGTGAGTGCTCCTCGGCTTGCAGATCAGCTTGGCGCTTTTCAAGTTCTTTGCCGACTTCAACCAGTATTTCCGGGTTCTTCAGCAGGTAATCCTTGACGATCTGCTGAATGGCCTGGGTCTGTTCCGTATTGAATTGGCTGTTGGCGGCCGTACCGGTTGAAACCGCCGGGCCGCTTCCGAAAGTCGTGATCACGCCGAGCGCCAGCAGCGCCGCTACGCCACCGATTGCGCCCTTGCGGGTGGTGAGCGCATCCATGACTTGGTCGAACTTCGTACCTGACATGAGAGCCATTTCCTTGCTATGCGCGGCCTCCAGGCCTGCGCCGACGTCTAGAGTTCTCTTAATTCGCGTGATTGTATTGGAAAATCGCTCTTAGGTTGTTACCGGCGCAGCCTTTCAAAGGTCGCGATCCATTTTGTATGAGATGATGTCGTCCATCCTGATCCAGCCCGGCGAACCTTGCTTCAACGCCCGCTGAGCCCGTTTGGCGAAGTTCTGCGCTTGCTTCACGTCACCTTCAAGGAAATACGCTTGCGCAATGGCAGCATCGGCTTCCGCCTGCCTGCCTTGGCGATAGTAGGCATCGCCCAGGGCGCGATAGGCGCGCTGGTTCTCATCGACGACGAGCGATTTGCGCAGATGGTCCGCGGCTTCGGCGACAACGCCCGGATCATTGGACGCTAGAAGTGCCGCTGCAAGCTGGACCCTGATCAGGCTGGCCCCGTTGGATAGTTTCAGCGCCTGACGCAGCGGCGCGACAGCGGCGCGCGATTGACCGGCGCGGCTGAGCAGATCGCCTTTCAACTCATAGAAATGCGCGTAGTCGGGCCGCTCGCGGATGAGCCCGTCGACGTCAGCAACCGCCGCAGGAAGCGCGTTCTGGCCACCTTGCATGAAGCGGGCGATGGCGCGCGCATAGCGAGCCGGCAGCGTCGTATCCGAATTCGGATAGCGGTTGAACACCACCTGCGGACGTTCGAGATAACCAGCCAGCTTGGCGCGCATCATGTCGTGGCGGAGCTGGAGCTGCGGCGAGTCCTTGGTATTGAAGTTCGCGCTGCGCTGAACCAGTTCGCGAAGCTGGTTGAGGCGATCGGTGGCAACCGGATGGCTGCGCACGAACGGATCTTTCTGCTGGTCCGAGATGTATTCCTGCTGGGCGAAGCGCTCGAAGGTTTCCAGCATGCCCAGGCCGGACTGTTTGGTGGTGTTGAGATAGCGAAGGCCTGCCTGGTCGGCCGCGGCTTCCTGCGAGCGGCGTTCGGCCAAAAGCGAGCGCATGATCAGTTCGTCGCCCGCCATGGCGGCGGCACCTGAACCGGTTGCGATCGCGACGCCGATACCGAGCATGCGTACGAGCAGCGCGCGGGTTTGGTCACGGGCGATGCGGGCCCGCAAGGCAGCGAGATGCCCGCCGGCGATGTGGCCAGCCTCGTGCGCGATCACGCCGATCACCTGATTCGGCGTATCCGCCTGCATCAGCGCGCCGGTGTGGATGAAGACATTGCGGCCATCGAGCACGAAAGCGTTGAACACGTCGCTGCGCACGATGCGCATGGAGACGCGGCCTTCGCCAAGACCGGCCGCCTTGAAGATCGGTCGCGCGTAGTCGTTGAGAAGGTTTTCAATTTCCGTATCGCGGATCAGCGGCAGGCCTTGTGCCGACACTGGCCGAATGGCACCAACCACGAGAATGAAGGTCAGCAGCGCGGCTGTGGCAACGGACTTGATCCCGCGACGAAGCCGCCTGATCTTCTGTTGGTGCAGCATTTCGGGTGAAGCTCTCCGCCTGTTGCGCGTCGTATTCCGCGATGCCGGCCGGGCGTAGTCCGCGAAGACTAGACACGGCCTTTCTGGTGGTCAACGCTACGTCGTTCCATCGACCAACAAGAGCACCACGCGACACATGATAGGCGCCCGATGTGAACCGTTCAATTTCGAATGGTTTTTCATCGTGGCAATACGGCGGCACCATGGCAATACCCGGACACGCACGTGTCACTTCGAAGTGAGGACGTAAGAGATGTCGGCTGCACGAGACGGTGAGTTAGAGAAGACGATGCCGCGGGGTCCTTCGCAGCGCAGTGCCGTGTCCCCGTTCATCGTCATGGACGTGATGACGGCTGCCGCCGCACGCGAAGCGGCTGGTCACCGTGTCATCCATATGGAAGTTGGACAGCCGGGAACACCGGCTCCTGCATCGGCCCTGGCCGCGGTGCAGCGCGCGATGGCATCCGAGACGCTCGGTTACACGCTGGCGCTGGGGTCCGCGCCGCTGCGCCAGCGCATCGCGCGCTATTACAAGGATCAGCATAACCTCGACATCGCGCCGGAGCGCATTGCCGTCACCAATGGCTCGTCAGCCGCGTTCGTGTTGAGTTTCATGGCGTTGTTCGATGCCGGTGATCGCGTTGCGCTGCCGTCTCCGGGCTACCCGTGCTACCGGCAAATTCTAACGGCGCTGGGCCAGCGGCCGGTGTTCCTGGAAACCGATGCGCCGGGCCGCTGGATGCCGACTGCAAAGCAACTGGAAGAGGCCTGCGATCGCGAAAACCTTGCTGGCGTCCTCACTGCCAGCCCGGCCAATCCAACCGGCACCATGATCGAACCGCAGCGCCTCGCGGAACTCACCGACGTGTGTCGGCGGCGCGGCATGTGGTTCATCTCCGATGAGATCTATCACGGTCTGACCTATGGCGGACCGCCCGCCGAAACGGCGCTGCGCTACGACGATAACGCGATCGTGATCAACAGCTTCTCGAAGTATTTCTCGATGACCGGTTGGCGCGTCGGCTGGATGGTGGTGCCCGAGGGGCTGGTGCGTACGGTTGAGCGGCTTGCGCAGCATCTCTATATCTCGCCACCGGCGGTGGCGCAGGTGGCCGCGCTTGCCGCCTTCGACGGCACGGAGGAATTGGAGGCGAACAAGGCCGTCTATGCCGCCAACCGCGAATTGTTGCTGGTGGAGTTCGCCAAGGCCGGCTTCGACAAGATCGCGCCGCCGGATGGTGGGTTCTACCTGTATGTCGATGTCAGCAAGTTCACTGACGACAGCCTCGCCTTCACCAAGCAGATGCTGGACGAGATTGGTATCGCGGCGACGCCGGGCGCGGACTTCGACGACGAGAACGGCCGGCATTTCCTGCGCTTCTGCTATGCCGGCACGACGGTGGATATGGAAGAAGCCGCGCGCCG
>JAEZBU010000132.1 GCA_023426855.1 Pseudomonadota bacterium
GATGAACCCGCCACCGTAGTACCACTGGTTGAACGAGTAGTAGTTGACCCCGACGATATCGAGCACGTCCGGCGTGCCGCCGAGTTCCGGCGCCATGCGGCCGGTCAGCATGTCATAGGCTTCGTACTGCGCCAGCCGGTAGCGTTCGGCTGCCTCGTGCTCGGGGTCCTGCTCCCACTTGGTGCGCACGTTGATCGCCGGTTCACAAAACACGATCCGCGCGCGTGGTTCGGCGTCGCGAACGGCGGCCGTACCGGCGATGGCCGCGCGCACCAGTTGGCGCTTCAATTCCCCGCCACGCCCCTTGGCCGTCGGATTGAACTCGGCCACGTCGCCGCCGGCCCAAGCCCAGAACGAAATTTCATTGACCGGACAATAGAACGGCACTTCGCCGGTTTCCTCACGCACGATGCGCGCTGCTTCTCCAGCGAATTTCGCAAACCGGTCCACGAACTCCGGCGACCAGATGTCGAGGCCGTCCGGATAGCCGTAATGACAGAGATCCCAGATCACCTGGATGCCATGCTGGCGCGCGGAACGCAGCATCGGCAGGAAACTCGACCAGTCGTAGCTGCCGGGCGCTTTTTCGATCAGATGCCAGCGCAGACCATCGCGAACCGTGAGAATACCGCAGGCGGTGAGCTGGCTGTAGTCGGCATCGATATTGCGATCGTGGCCGGTGGCGGCAATCAGATCGAGACGCCGGCCATCCGCCCGCCGATGTGACGAGCATTCATAGCCACCGATGAACATGCTTCTGAATAGCGACGGGTGAGACAACGCAATACACTCCTGCTCACAACCTTGCCGACGCCGGCAAGAGGCTCCTCCTCACAGTCCTGCTCTAAGGTGTGGCGCGCGAGACATCGCCCCAGCCGCATCGGCTGGCAACGATCCAGGTCCCGATCGGTTCCGCAGTTACCCGGCTGCGCACGCCTCGTCGCGAGCGCTGGCCTTGCGGATGTCTTGTGGCTTGCGGATCAGTTGCCCGCTGCCTGACGCTTTGCCTTGGCGCGGGAAATCAGTTCCTCGACCTGGGGCATAATCCCCTCGACCATCAGGGCGACACCCTTGGCGTTCGGGTGCATGCCATCGTCGAGATTGAGCCCGGCCTTCATCGCCACGTTTTCCAGGAAGAAAGGATAGAGCAGCGCATCGTACTGCTTGGCCAGTTCCGGAAACATCGCATCGAAGCGCTTGACGTAGTCATCGCCCCAATTGCGCGGCGCCATCATCCCGGCCAGAAGCACCTCGGCACCTCTCGCCTTGAGCCGCTTCAGAATCTCATCGAGATTCCGGCGAGATTGTGCCGGATCGATGCCGCGCAGTGCGTCATTTGCGCCAAGCGCCAGGATTGCCGCATCCACCTTGTCGGGCACCGCCCAATCGAACCGTTGCAGCCCGGCCGCGGTCGTATCGCCGGAAACACCAGCGTTCATGACCTCTACCGCGATACCCTTGGCACGAAGCGCTTTTTGCAACTGCGCCGGAAAGGACTGGTCCGGCTGCAGGCCGTAACCCGCGGTCAGACTGTCGCCGAATGCGACGATGCGCACGGGGTTGTTATCGGCTCCACCCTGTGCATGCGCGGCGTGCGGTGCAACAATAAGCATCAGGCAAGCATTGAACAGCGCCGCCAGCATGCTCACCTTTGCCAGTGCGCGGACCTTGGACCAGCGCTCCATGATGTTGCCTCCCGTCGCGTTCACAGTCGATTCCCTCACGCTCAACGCCCACCAGCAAACAGCTCACGTAGAAATCCGTCCACCGATACACAAGCTTCCGGAGACCGCCCAGTGCCAACCGCCGCACAGTCCATGATCGAACTGGCCGACGTCAAACTGCGGCTCACCAGCCGCGCCGGCCCGGTCGATATTCTGCGCGGCGTCAGTCTCAGCATACCGAAAGGGCAGTCGCTGGCCATCGTCGGTCCGTCGGGGTCGGGCAAAACGTCACTGCTGATGGTGATGGCGGGGCTTGAGCGCGCAACGAGCGGAGCGGTGCAGGTCGCCGGCCATGACTTCACCCGGCTCAGCGAGGATGGCTTGGCGTTGGTCCGTGGTCGCGAGATCGGCATCGTGTTCCAGTCATTCCATCTGGTGCCGACCATGACCGCGCTGGAGAACGTGGCGTTGCCGTTGGAATTTGCCGGCGTTGCAGACGCCTTCCAGATCGCCACGGATATGCTCGGCGAAGTCGGGCTCGGCCATCGCACCACGCATTTTCCGGCGCAGTTGTCCGGCGGAGAACAACAGCGCGTGGCGCTGGCCCGCGCCCTGGCGCCGCGGCCGAAGTTGATCCTCGCCGACGAGCCGACTGGCAATCTTGATGGCAAGACCGGCAATCAAATCATCGAGCTGATGTTCGAAATGCACCGCCGGCGCGGCGCGACGCTCGTTCTGGTTACGCACGATACGTCGCTGGCGGACCGCTGCGAACGCACGATCCGCATGGCCGACGGCCAGATTTCGAGCGATGGCAACCGGGCCGAGGCCGCATGACCAGCGACGCGACGATCACGGCTCCCATACCGCGCACTGGCTTCTCGATTCCCAAGGTCTTCCGCTTGGCCTTGCGCGAAGTGCGCTCCGGCCTGAACGGCTTTTACGTGTTCATTGCCTGTGTCGCACTTGGCGTCATGGTCATCACCGGCGTTGGGGCGTTGGGCGATTCCCTGCGGCTTGGCTTTGAACGCCAGGGCGAGACGATCCTCGGCGGCGACGTCGCGCTGTCGCGCACGCACAATCCAGCATCCGACACCGAACGCGCGTGGCTGTTATCGCAGGGCCGCGTCAGCGAAACGGCGACGATGCGCACCATGGCACGCCGCGCCGATGGCGAGGATCAGACGCTGGCCGAAATCAAGGGCGTCGATACCGCCTATCCGCTGGCCGGCGCCGTGACGTTGCAAGGCGGCGCGGACATAGCGCAAGCCATCAGCAAACAGGAAGGCGCAGCGATCGCGCCGATCCTGCTCGAACGATTGAACCTCAAGATCGGCGATCCGATCTCGCTCGGCTCCATCACCGTTCCCATCACTGGCGTCATAGAGAACGAGCCGGACAACATCACCGACCGGCTAACCTATGGCCCGCGCGTGCTGGTGTCCCTCGCGACGCTTGAGAAAACCGGCCTGATCCAGCCGGGCAGTCTCGTGCGCTGGCGCTATGCCGTCAAACTGAACGAGGACCGTGGCCCGTCCGCGGCGCAGATTCCGCTGTTCAGGGATGCCGCCAGCACCTCGATGCCGGAAAGCGGCTTCAGCATCACCGACCGGCGCGATCCATCACCGCGCGTAACGCGGACGCTTGAACGTTTGCGCCAGTTCCTCACGCTGCTCGGGCTGACCGCGCTGCTTGTCGGCGGTGTCGGCGTGGCCAATGCCGTGACGACATTCATCGACCGGCGTCGCAAAGTCATCGCCACCTTCAAGAGCCTTGGCGCGACCAGCGGCACGATCTTCGGGCTGTTCCTGATCCAGGTGATGGTGATGGCCGCGATCGGCGTCGCGATCGGTCTGGCGCTCGGCTATCTGGTGCCAATCCTGCTCAACAGCATGTATGGCGATGCGCTGCCGATCCGGGCCGAAATCACCATCAGTCCATGGAGTGTTCTGTCGGCGGCGGCGTACGGCTTCCTCGTCGCTCTCGTCTTCACGCTTTGGCCGCTGGGCCGCGCCGAGCAGGTGCGCGGCGGCGTGCTGTTCCGCGATGAGGTGGCCAACGAACAGGGCTGGCCACGTCCACGCATCATAGTTTTGACCCTGGCCGCGATTGCCTCCCTTGCGCTGTTCGCGATCCTGTCATCAGACGCCAAGAATATCGCGATCTACTTCTGCCTCGGGCTGATCGCCGTGTTCGGGCTGTTCACGGGTCTCGGGGTGCTCGTCACGCGGCTGGCGCAGAAGTTGCCACGCTCGCGCATTCCTGAACTCGCGCTTGCCTTCGGCAATCTGGGCGCACCCGGCGGACTGACGCGATCCATCGTGCTGTCGCTCGGTGCCGGGTTGTCGCTGCTGGTCGCGGTCGCCCTCACGGATGCGTCGCTGGTGCGTGAGCTGACCGCGCGACTGCCGGAATCCAGCCCGACATACTTCGTGTTGGACCTGCCGAAAGACGAGGCCACTGGCTTCCGGACCCTTGTGCAAAGCCAGGTCCCGGGTTCGGATGTGCGCGAAGCGCCGATGCTGCGCGGGCGGCTGGTGCGCATCAAGGATACGCCTGTCGAGCAGATCAAGGTGGCGCCGGAAGCCGAATGGGTGCTGAGCGGTGATCGCGGCCTCAGCTATTCCGAGCACGTGCCGGACGGCTCGCGTGTGGTGGCGGGCAACTGGTGGTCGGCCAACTATGACGGCGAACCGTTAGTCTCCTTCGAGACGGAACTGGCCGATCGGCTCGGCTTGGTGATCGGCGACACGGTGACCGTCAACGTGCTCGGCCGCAACGTCACCGCGCGCGTCTCTAACCTGCGCGAGGTGAAGTGGGAGTCGCTGGCGATCAACTTCGTCATGGTGTTCTCGCCAAATACCCTGCAAGCCGCACCGCACAACCTGCTGGCAACCATCACCCTGCCGCATGACGCTGCGCTGTCCGAGGACGCCGACATGGCCCGCGCCATCGGAAAGGCGTTCCCGTCGGTGACCGCCATTCGCGTCAAGGATGCGATCGATTCGTTCAATGCCATGTTCGGGCAAGTGATGACGGCTGTGCGCGCCGCGGGCAGCGTGACCCTTCTGGCCGGTGCCCTCGTGCTGGCCGGTGCCCTGGCCACAGCTCAGCGGCGGCGAATCAAGCAAGCGGTCATTCTGAAAACACTCGGCGCGACCCGGCGGCGAATCCTGATCTCGCATGCGGTGGAATATGCCAGCCTGGCCGCGATTACCGCGGCGGTTGCGGTTGTATTGGGAACGATTTCCGCCTGGCTCGTGCTGACGCAGATCATGGACGTCGAGTTCAGCTTCTCGATAACCGCCGTACTAACGGCACTCGCGGTCGCCCTGGGCTTGGTCATGAGCTTCGGAGGACTCGGCACCTGGCAGGTTCTGCGCGCCCCGCCAGTGCCTTATCTCAGGTCCGATTAAAGCTGGTAAAGGTTTGGTTCACGCCGACGCCAAAGCTCTTGTCGTGAGTTTGAGTGATTCTTGCTTGTCGAGGGCAGAATATGGCCAGCCTACGCCTTGAAACTGGCGAGGTTGCGGGTCATATTCGAGGCTGGTTTCCTAGGGTGTAACGCACCAACGCCGTCAAAGGGATAAACATATGGCTCAATTGGACAACAGGTATGGGCAGTACGGCTCGACTGCGCGCGCCGGCGCACAGGTCGACGAGGGCCTCCGGTCCTACATGCTCACCGTCTATAACTATATGGCGGCCGGCGTGGCTGTCACTGGCATCGTTGCCTACTTGCTGTTCAGCATGGCGGTGACGAGCGATCCGGCAGCCGGCGTCGCGCAGCTTCGCAATGGCGCCTACCTGACCGAGTTTGGCCGCCTGCTGTACGTCAGCCCGCTGAAGTGGGTCCTGATGCTGGCTCCGCTCGGCTTCGTGTTCTTCCTGTCGATGCGCGTCTATCAGATGAGCGTCAGCGCTGCCCAGATGTCGTTCTGGCTGTTCGCTGCGGTCATGGGTGCGTCGCTGTCGACGATCTTCCTGATCTACACCGGCGCTTCGATCACCCGCGTGTTCTTCATCACGGCCGCCGCGTTCGGCGCGCTGAGCCTTTATGGCTACACGACCAAGAAGGATCTGTCCGGTTGGGGCACCTTCCTGTTCATGGGCCTGATCGGCGTCATCATCGCGGCTCTGGTCAACCTGTTCCTGCAGTCGAGCGCGCTTCAGTTCGCCATCTCCGTGATCGGTGTTCTGGTGTTCGCTGGCCTCACCGCTTACGACACGCAGCGCATCAAGGACGGCTACTACGCCGTTGCCGGCAACGCCGAGCTCGCCGCGAAGACGGCGATCATGGGCGCGCTGAGCCTCTACCTGGACTTCATCAACATGTTCACCATGCTGCTGTCGCTGTTCGGCAGCCGCGAGTAAGTGAACGGTTGAAAGACCGAAATTGGAAAAGGGCCTCGTTCGCGGGGCCCTTTTTCGTTGCCCTGGCCTCCGCGCTATAGTGAGTTTCAAACCGCTCGCTCCCAATCCTCCCTCCCCCCGGTGGGGAGAAGCTTGGGATGGGGGTGTCCCAGAATTGCTGATGCTGTACCCCCTCACCCGGCGCTGCACGCCGACCTCTCCCACGGGAGAGGTGAAGGAGCGGGTGTTTTGATCTTAGCTGGAAACGCTCCAGTCACGGCGAACGACGCGAGAGGCAGATCCATGGCAGACGTAATCGTACGCACGGCTTCGGCCGAGGATATTCCCGCCATCACTGCCATCTACCGGCCCGCCGTGCTGACCGGCACCGCCAGCTTCGAGCTGGAGCCGCCCTCCGAGGACGAGATGCGACGACGCTTCGACGCCATGATCAGCGGCGGCTATCCCTACCTCGCCGCTGAGATCGATGGCCAGATCGTCGGATACGGCTACGCCAGCGCCTTCCGGCCCCGCCCGGCCTACCGCTTCACGGTCGAGAACTCGGTCTACGTCACGCCCGATCGCCACGGCCAGGGTATCGGGCGAGCGCTGCTCGAAGCCCTGATCACTGCCTGCACCGAGCGCGGCTATCGCCAGATGATCGCGGTGATCGGCGACTCGGCTCAACGCGCCTCGATCGGACTGCACCACGCGCTCGGCTTCACCTATACAGGCACGCTGCGGTCTGTCGGCTTTAAGCACGGACGCTGGCTGGATATCGTGCTGATGCAGCGGACGCTGGGCGATGGCGACGACGCGCCGCCCGCCTGACGCCTGCACGCCCATCGGACAACCAAGCCGCCGCTACACCACCCGCAGCTTCGATTCCAGCACTTGCAGAACGCGGCGCAGCTCATGGCCGCGCTTGAGAATCAAGCCGCCTGCAGCAATGACGCTATAAGCCCCCTGTTTACGGGCGAGTTTCGGCACCTTTTCGATCCGGTACAGCGGCACCTCGCTGGAGCGCCGGAACACAGAGAACACGGCCTTCTCGCGATCCATATCGATCGCGTAATCGCGCCATTCACCCGCCGCAACCTTGCGGCCATAGACCGCCAGGATGTCGTCGAGTTCACGCCGGTCAAAGAAGATGGTCGCCGTGGAAATGGTACCGGAATGCGTTTGCCCGTTGCTGCCCGCGTGACGCGGGCCAAACGATATCGGTTCGGAATCGCTCAATGGCGCCTCCCTGTCACCTGACCGTCATAGTCGCCCGAGGTTTGGTGAATTTCAAGGTCTGATCGCAAGCTCGCCATCCCGGCCGCGACATTGCAACAATTTGAAACAAAAATCACACCGCTGCCACACTCCCTCCAAGGAGCGGCCCCATTGCCGCGCATACTGTGGATTGTCGCCCTCGGCCCGGTCCACTTGCTCGGAACTGACGCCCCCAAGTCCCCCCGAGCTTTTCCCCTCTTGGACCGGGCCACTTCCCCTTCTGAAAGGGGCGGCAGGCTGCCAGCCGCCTTGGTGCGGCCGCGCCATTGCCGCTGAATTGCCGCGAATCATTGAGAAGTATCAATGCGTTGCCCCTGGCCCGGTCGCTGGTGGGTTCCGGAAATCTCAGCCCCCCGAGCTGCGCCGGAACCATATGCCAACTGCCGGGCCATTTGCGCGTCAGCGTGACCCGCCAGGCTTGGGTGGCCTACTCACCAATGTCCGATAGCTTTGAGAGAAGCCGCAGGTTCGATTACTGCGTCGGCCCGATGAGCCATGTCGCGCCGACGATCGGCCCGACTTTGCCTTCCTGAAGCAGTATTGCGCAGCGCGCGCGCTTCGTTTGGACGGCACCAGGCTCTTTCACCTCAATCCGAATTGCCTTTTCAGACCACACTCCGACGGGCGTAAGCTCACGCACGACATTGGTATAGGTAACGCGCTTACCTTTGTTCTCGCCCTTGCCGATTTCCACTTCGACACTCGGCTGAACGACGACCATCCAAACAGTACCGCCGATCGATTTGTCTGACTGGATGTGAGGCTGAGTTTCGATCGCGACCGTTTTGCCGTCACTGTGCGCGCTGACGGAGACGCGAATCGGCTCGATCTTGCCGGTGGTGGCGCTAACGGCGCGATCGATTTCATCTTTGTTGCTGCCGACAGCGTGCATCAGTCCGTTGACGATGACCTGCGGCGTATAGATGTTCCCGTCGCCGCGCTTCTCGGCGTAGGCCTTCTGGCGATAGGTGAAACGCGGGCTGGCGAGCGTGTCTTTCCAGCCCAGATAATCCCAGTAATCGACCGAATACGACAACGCCACAACGTCGGGGCGCTTGGAATACTCAACCAGGAGAGCATCGGCGACGGGGCACGACGAGCAGCCCTGGCTGGTGAACAGCTCAACCACCGATGTCGCAGGCTGCTGCTGCGCGACAGCAGAGCCAATCGAACCGATGAGGACCGCCGGCAATGCCAGCAGGAGTGTCAACCGCAGGTGCATGGCAACCCTTCGTCACTCGACCAAATCGAGCTTATCCCCCTGAACAGTCTCAATTGCGAGTCACGAATGGGTGAGGCTAACAACACGGAATCCTTCAGGTGCAGGCCAGTTTTTGTCCCGGCCTGCACCAAACTATCGTTAAGCCGCGGCCGCGAGGTTGCGCAGCACGTAGTGCAAGATGCCACCGTTCTTGTAGTACTCGAGCTCATCGAGCGTATCGATGCGGCAGAGCACTGGCACCGACCGCACCGTTCCCGTGGACGACGTGATTTGCGCGACCAGCTTCTGGCGTGGCTTCACGGTTGCGAGCCCGTCGATGGTCACAAGCTCATCGCCCTTCAGCTCAAGCGACGCCCACGAATTACCATCCTCGAACACCAGCGGCAGGACGCCCATGCCGACCAGGTTGGAACGGTGAATACGCTCAAACGACTGGGCGATTACCGCCTTGACGCCAAGCAGGTTGGTGCCCTTGGCCGCCCAGTCACGCGATGAGCCGTTGCCGTACTCGACACCGGCAAAGACGACCAGCGGCACGCCCTCTTCCTGGTAACGCATGGCGGCGTCGTAGATGAACATGGTTTCGCCGGACGGGTAATGGACCGTGAAACCGCCTTCCTTGACGTTGCCTTGGGCATCGCGAACCATGTCGTTCTTGATGCGAATGTTGGCGAAGGTGCCGCGCATCATCACTTCATGGTTGCCACGCCGCGTGCCGTACTGGTTGAAGTCAGCCGGGCGCACCTGGTGCTCGATCAGATATCGACCGGCCGGGCTTTCCTTCTTGATCGAACCGGCCGGCGAGATGTGGTCGGTGGTGATCTTGTCGCCGAGCAGCGCGAGAATCCGTGCACCGGTAATGTTGGTGATCGGCTTCGGCTCCTTGGTGATGCCATCGAAGTACGGCGGGTTCTGCACGTAGGTCGAACCGCTGTTCCAGGTATAGGTCAGGCCCGGGATCGACTTGATGCCCTGCCAGTTCTCGTCGCCCTTGAATACATCCGCATAGCGCGAGCGGAACATATCGCGCGAAATGTTCTCGGCGATGAACTTCTGGATTTCCTGGTTCGACGGCCAGATGTCGCGCAGGTAGACCGGCTTGCCATCCTTGCCGATGCCGAGCGGATCAATAGACAGGTTCTTGTGCACGCTACCGGCCAGCGCGTAAGCGACCACCAGCGGCGGCGAGGCGAGATAGTTGGCCTGCACATCCGGGCTGACACGGCCCTCGAAGTTGCGGTTGCCGGAAAGCACAGCCGCCGCCACGATGCCGTTGTCGTTGATGGTCTGCGACAGCTCAGGCGCCAGCGGACCGGAGTTACCGATGCAGGTGGTGCAGCCGAAACCGACCAGATTGAAGCCAAGGCTGTCGAGATACGTCTGCAGTCCGGCCTGTTCGAGATAGGCCGCCACGACCTGCGATCCAGGTGCCAGCGACGTCTTCACCCACGGCTTCGGAGCAAGCCCTTTCTCGACCGCATTACGCGCCAGAAGACCGGCGCCGATCAGCACGCTCGGGTTCGAGGTATTGGTGCAGCTCGTGATCGCGGCGATGACCACGTCACCATGGCCAAGATCGAAGTTCCGGTCGGCGACCTTATAGCGCTTTCCGAGCTCACCCGGCTTGCGATACTCGGTTTCCAGCGCGCTCGCGAAGCCTTCGCCGACCTTCTCCAGCGCGATGCGGCCTTCCGGACGCTTCGGACCGGCCATCGACGGCACGACGTCGGCGAGGTCGAGTTCCAGCGTGTCGGTGAACACCGGATCCGGCGAGTCAGAGGTGCGGAACATGCCCTGCGCCTTGGCATACGCCTCGACCAGTGCGATGCGATGCGGATCGCGGCCGGTCAGTTCCAGATAGTCCAGTGTCGCCTGGTCGATCGGGAAGAAGCCGCAGGTCGCGCCATATTCGGGCGCCATGTTGCCGATGGTGGCGCGGTCGGCCAACGTCAGATAGTCGAGGCCGGGGCCGTAGAATTCCACGAAGCTGCCGACGACGCCCTTCTTGCGCAGCATCTGCGTGACCGTCAGCACGAGGTCGGTGGCGGTGATGCCTTCCTTCAGCCGGCCCTTCAACTTGAAGCCAACCACGTAAGGAATGAGCATCGACTGCGGCTGGCCGAGCATCGCGGCTTCTGCCTCGATGCCGCCAACGCCCCAGCCCAGCACGGAGAGGCCATTGACCATCGTGGTGTGGCTGTCGGTGCCGACCAGCGTATCGGGGAACACGTAGGTGTCGGGGCCGACATCCTTGGTCCACACCGTCTGCGACAGATACTCCAGGTTGACCTGGTGGCAGATGCCGGTGCCCGGCGGCACGACGCGGAAGTTGGCAAAGGCGCCCTGGCCCCACTTCAGGAACAGATAGCGCTCGCCGTTGCGCTCATACTCCAGCTCGACGTTACGGGCGAAAGCCTTGGGGCTGCCGAAGTCGTCGACGATCACCGAGTGATCGATCACCAGATCGACCGGCACCAGCGGGTTAATCTTGCGCGGGTCGCCGCCGAGCGTGTTCATGCCGTCGCGCATGGCGGCGAGATCAACCACAGCGGGAACGCCGGTGAAATCCTGCATCAGAACGCGAGCGGGACGGAAGCCGATTTCCTTCTCGACGTCGCCGCGGTTGTCGAGCCACGCGGACATGGCGACCATGTCGTCCTTGGTCACGGAACGGCCATTCTCATTGCGGAGAAGGTTTTCCAGCAGCACCTTCATCGAATAGGGAAGGCGCGAAATGCCGGCCAGACCGTTATTCTCGGCATCCGGCAGAGAGAAGTAAGTGTATGTTTTATCGCCGACTTTGAGAGTCTTGCGACTTTTGAAGCTGTCTACGGATTTGGGTTCGTGCGCGGTCACGTTGGGTCCTCCTAAGTTGCAGCCGCGCCGCCGGAGCGCCGGCGGAGGGATAGAACCCGTTTTGCGCTAGCATCGATCAGAGCCTGCTCCTTATATAGTTCGGCTGACCTATGAAGTGCCAGCCCAACTTTGATTTTGAACGATTCACAACTTTCCTGCCTTCCGGCGGGGTGAATGCCCAATTTGCGAGCAGGTAGACAGACGTGTCCGAACGGGCCGGCACATCCATTGATCCCCCTGTCAGCGCTTCTGATGGGAAGCCGTCCGGCCTGCACATCGAGCGGCTTGCGGTCGATCGTGGTGGGCGGCGCATCGTGTCGGATCTCACCTTCTCCCTCGCAGCGGGCGAATGCCTGCTTCTCACCGGGCATAACGGAACCGGCAAAACTACCCTGCTGAAGACAATCGCCGGCCTGCTACCGACCGCATCGGGGACCACCCGGCTGGATGCGGGGGACCGCGAGCTGCCGCTTGCCGAGCGGGCGCATTACGTCGGCCATGCCAACGGGCTTCGGTCGAGCCTGACGGTCGAAGAGAACGCCACCTTCTGGACGCGCTATCTGGGTGCCGGACAGCGCGATGTCACAGCCGCCCTGGAGCAATTCGGAATTGCGTCGCTGGCCAACGTGCCCACCGCCTACCTGTCGGCCGGCCAGAAGCGGCGGCTCGGACTGTCCCGGCTGCTGCTGGCCCAGCGCCCGCTGTGGCTGCTCGATGAACCGACGACATCATTGGACGTCCGATCGACCGCGACCCTCACCAGCCTGATCGACGCGCATGTCGCCGCCGGAGGCCTGGCGATCATCGCGACGCACGTGCCGCTCGACATCAGGCATACCGGCGAACTGTCGCTCAACGCGCCACCGCTACCGGCCCCGGAGCTGATATGAGCACGTTCTGGGTTCTGGTCGGCCGCGACTTGCGCCTCGCGGTCCGGGAAGGCGGCGCGACCGGCACCGCGCTCGGCTTCTTCCTGATCGTGATTTCGATGATGCCGCTCGGCCTCGGACCCGACTTGAACTTGTTGTCGCGCATCGCGCCGGGCGTGCTGTGGATCGGCCTGCTGCTTGCTGCGCTGCTGTCGCTCGGGCGGCTGTTTGATGCCGATCAAGACGAAGGCGTGCTCGAAATACTAGCCACGGGACCGCTGCCGCTTGAACTTGTCGCCGCCGCCAAGGCCCTGGCGCATTGGATCTCGACGTGTATTCCGCTGGTCATCCTCACGCCGCTACTCGGGTTGCTGCTCAACCTAGATCTCAACGCCTATCCGGTCCTGGTCGGCACGCTGCTGGTCGGCACGCCGGCGATCAGCTTCCTCGGCAGCATCGGCGCGGCGCTGACACTGAAAACGCGGCGTGGCGGCCTGCTCATGGCGTTGCTGGTTCTACCACTTTTCATACCCACCCTGATTTTCGGGATTTCGGCAGTGAGCGCGGTAGTCTCTCCGCCAGGCAGCCTGACCGCGTCCTTCTCGCTGCTCGCCGCAACGACGTTGGCATCCCTGGTTCTGGGACCGCTGGCCGCCGCTGCGGCGCTCAGAGCCCAACTGGGCTGATGCCAAACAACCGCCGGGCCGCGACCTTGCTGCGGTTTGCGCGGTTCGACAGAAGGCCCTAGATCATTGCCGATGCAGACGCTGACACAACGGCTGGCCAACCCGACCCGGTTCATGGAGCTTTCCGCCAGGATGCTGCCGTGGATTTCCGCGTCGGCCGCGCTCGTGCTGGCTTATGGCCTCTATCTCTCGTTCTTCGCCGCGCCGCCCGACTATCAGCAGGGCGAAACGGTGCGGATCATGTTCGTGCATGTTCCGGCCGCGTGGCTCGGCATGATCGGCTACGCCATCATCGCCATGTCGAGCTTCGGGTTGCTGGTGTTCCGGCATCCGTTGGCCGATGTTTCGGCCAAAGCCGCCGCGCCCATCGGCGCCGCGTTCACGCTACTGGCGCTGATCACCGGCTCGCTGTGGGGCAAGCCGATGTGGGGCACCTACTGGGTATGGGACGCGCGGCTGACCTCCGTGCTGATCCTGTTTTTCCTGTACCTCGGGCTGATGGCGCTGCGCGCGTCGCTCGAAGACGACCCGGCGCTGGCCGGCAAGCTCACTGCCGTGCTCGGCCTCGTCGGCGTCGTGATCCTGCCGATTATCCGCTTCTCGGTCGATTGGTGGAACACGCTGCATCAGCCGGCCAGTGTCGTGCGCCTCGGCGGCACCGCTATTCACAGCTCGATCCTGTGGCCGCTGCTGGTGATGGCGGTCGGCTTCACGTTGTTGTTCTTTGCATTGCACCTGAAGGCCATGCGCAATGAGATCCTGCGCCGTCGGGTGCGCAGCCTGACACTGGCCGAGATCGAGCGCGCCGCGCGTCAGGATGCCGAAGCCGCGAGATAGCCGATGGATCTTGGACCGCACGCCGCTTTCATCTGGGCCTGCTATGCAGCCGTGGCGGCCGTCATGATACTGCTGATTGCCTGGGTAATGATCGACGGTCGCCGCCAGCAGAGCCGCCTCGACGAACTCGAATCGCGCGGCGTGCGCCGCCGCTCATCGGGCAAACCAACGCCGTCGACAGCGGGTTGACCACCGATGTCTCAGCCTGACACCACGCAACAGACATCACCGCCGCGCCCGCGCCGCCGGATCGGATGGGTCATCGCACCGCTGGCGATCTTCACCGCGCTGGCCGGCATGTTCTACTACGCCCTGCAGACCGGCGATCCCTCGAAGCTGCCTTCAGCCCTGCTCGGCAAACCGGCGCCGCGGCTGACGCTCGAAGCGTTGCCGGGACTTGTTGCGCGCGGCCAAAGCGTGCCGGGACTTGCAGCCGGTGATCTCACTCAGGGGCGCGTGTCAGTCGTCAATTTCTGGGCGTCGTGGTGCGCGCCCTGCATTCAAGAGCACCCGGTTCTCGTCGAGTTGAAGCGTAGGACCGATGTCGATCTGTTCGGCATCAACTACAAGGACCAGACCGAAGCTGCCCGCCGCTTCCTGGGCCGCTACGGCAATCCATTTACGGCTGTGGGCGTCGACGGCAACGGCCGCGCCGCGATCGATTGGGGTGTCTACGGCATGCCGGAAACGTTCGTGGTCGATGGCCAGGGTCGCATCGTTTACAAGCACGTCGGACCGATTTCGGAACGAGACCTAGATGCGAAACTGATCCCGGCAATCGAAGCCGCGAGATCTGCAGCCTCGGCCGCACGCGGATAATCGCGGATCAAGCTACGTTGCGACGGCGCAGCGCCATATGGTCGTCGTAGGGCACTTCCAGCGTCCACAACAGGCTGTCGGTACTGGACTTCATCACCACGCTGCCGCCGAGCGCGGTTGGCGCCACATGTTCCAGAATATCGCGACCAAAGCCTTTGTGCTGGAAATCCGCGGCACGAGTCGCGCCGGTCTCACGCCATGAGATAACCAGAACCGAAGAGCTACGACGGCTCTTTTCGACCTTCCATTCCAGATCGACGCGGCCGGTTGGCGACGTCAGCGCGCCGTGCCGCTCAGCATTGCTGGCCAGTTCATGGAACGCCAAACCGATATTGATGATGGCCTCTGGCGAAAGGAATACATCCGGCCCCGACGCATGAATGCGCTTCTGGCGAGGTCCGAATGCGACGCGCTGAACCGACACGAGATCGCTCAGCGTTGCGCCTTCCCAATCATTACCGATCAGCAGTTCGTGCGACCGCGACAGGCTGTGCAAGCGGCCAGAGAAACGCGCTTCGAAATCCGTCAAATCATCGCTGCGAAGCGCGGTCTGGCGCGCCATGGCCTGAACGACGGCCAGCAGGTTTTTCGAGCGATGCGTCAGTTCCCGCATCACGCCGGCGAGATGGCGATCATGCTCCTTGCGCTCGGAGATATCGCGCATGGTGACGGAATAGCGTGTTACCGGGCGGGATGGCGCCTTGACCGGACTGGCGATGATCGACACTTCGATCGCGCGCCGATCCCTACCGCAGCACACAGTTTCCAAGCGCACGGTTTCGCCCGCCTGCATCGCGTGGCGGATTCCTCGCCAATCGGACAGACGGTCGTTGGCAAACAACGACTGCAGCGAAAGTCCGACAGCTTCTTCGGCTTCCCAGCCGAACATTTGCTTGGCACCGCTATTCCAAGTCGCGATCGTACCCTCGAGCGACACACTGAGAATGGCTTCGCTGGATGACGCTACAATCGCGGCCAACTCCGTGTTGACGCTTTCCGCGGCCTTGCGCTCGGTCACGTCAATCGCAACGCCGAGCACCGACATGGCTTTGCCATCGGAGCCGCGCCGCACGAATGCGCGACGGTAGACCCAGCGGACTTCGCCGGTCGGCCGCACGATGCGCGTCTCATGCTCAAACGTTTCCGCATCGCCATTGATGGTATTGTGAAACGCCTCCCGAAGCCGCGCACGGTCCTCGGGGTGGACGTAGCTCAGCACTTCTTCCGGTGTTCCAGAGAACTCTTCGCGCGTTCGCCCGAAAATTCGGAACATGGGATCCGACCACGTGATCTTATTGGTCGCCAGATCGCGCTCCCACATGCCCATGTCGGTCGCCGCCAGCGCAAGCATCATGCGCTCGTGCGCCACCCGAAGTTGATCCTCTGCGAATTGCCGTTGCGTCGAAGCTGTTTTCAGCGCGCGCAGCACCTCATCGACTTCCCGCAATCGCAGGCCGATGGGCTGCACGTCCTCGCCCCGGTCATAAGCCGAAGCAGCAAGCGCCGTAAGGCGGATGGGCCGGGCAAGGCGTCGCCCGAAATAGAATGCCAGCAGCAGCGAAACCACCAATAGCGTACCTCCCGCTAGAGCGAAGAAACGCCACGAAATGCCTGAAGATTGCGCCGTCGCCGGGCGCGTTACGCCTTGAACCGTCCAACCAGCCAGACTTGATTGCGCGAATGCGATAAGCGTGTCCTGGCCGATGGCATCTTTGACGTGCAAGACACCGTCTTCGGTCCCGACACGTGTTGGCACCAATTGCCAATCGACCGCCGCATCTGCAGAGGACGCCACGACCTGTCCCCGTCGATCGAGAATGCGAGCCTGCCAGCCGACCGGCAAGTTCGGCGGGTCGAGTAATTCATTCAGCCGCGCGCCCGCCATCGACATGCTGAGGTGCCAGACAATATTGGCCTCCCGCACGATCGGTATCGTAACGGTAACCCTGTCGCCGGAATGCAGACCGGAAATATATGCATGACCGGCCACAAAACTGCGCGACGGCAGCTTAACGCCGACGGTAGCAGGCAATGGTTCGCCGGACGGAACCCGGGTATCGACCAAAGGCCTGCCGGACACGTCGGAAAGGACGATGCGCTGATTGGGTCGCAATACCGCTATCGCCGTCGCGTAGTCGCGAAAACCTGCGTAGTCGTTACTGCTCAGGCGAGGTGATGCAGCCAGCGATTCCAGTGTCGCGACAACAACGCCCAATTCGCGGTCAACATTCGCCGACAGCCCGCGAACGATCTGTTGCGCATTCTGCTCGAGTTGTTCGGTTTGGACCGTGCCGTAATGGTGGAGTAAAAGGCTTGCAAAAATCAAAATCGGAGCAATTACGGCTAATCCGTAAGCGATGAGATACTCGGCTACCGTCCACGCGCCGAGCCTACGCTCCCGCGCGCTCCTTGCAGCGCCGCGATCCATCGCCCGCACGTATGCCATTTCCCCCTCTTATGGAAACGTCCCGATCATGACTGATGGTAGCGACCCGCACCCCAGTCGATAGGAAAAAGTACGCGATTCAAATCCGCTCTACGGCTGGGCTTCGGTGAACACGGAGACGACTTGTAATCGACCTCGCACATCTCCGCCGCTTCGCGCGAGATCACCGGATTTGGCTGCCAGCCTCTCGGCTCAGCGTCTGCTCCGGCATTCCACGCGATGACATACTCTTCACTGCTGCAGGGTTCGCAAACAGTTCCACGCTTTGCCACTATCATACGCATCGTCACGGGTACGGCCTCCTGGCATCGTAAACGCCGGCTGCTCATAAAGGTTCCAGGGTGCCAAATTGGCCGTCACCTTGGTTTAAATTCGTGCAGCCAAAGGCAGCGCTGGAATTTTCTTGCCCGCGGAACGTTTTTGCTTTGTACGCGTTTGTTTTGTGCCCCTAGACGTGGACGCCAAGGCGTCCATTCTTACTGGACCGCGGTTGTTGTGAATGATCGCGGTCCTCTTTTTGCGATCGCTGGTTTGTCCGGCCACCTGCGCTCGGACAATTCCCGTCGCAACGAGGTTTCTCGCCAGCGCTCATTTCATTGCGATACCAGACGAAACGTTTTCGCCTCGGTCGCGTTCCTGTCGAATACCGCGGCAGGGGAGGGATTGCTTACCGACATGACAATGGATGTCCCTGCTGTTGTGCCGGCGCGACGCCGCCCCGACGTGACTGCTGCCCTGACTGTTGGCGCAGTGGTCGTTGCCGCGCTCTATTTCGGCCGCGAGCTGTTTGTACCGCTGGCGCTGGCGATATTGCTGAGCTTTGCCTTGAGTCCGCTGGTTGTCTGGCTGCGCCGGATCCGGATTCCCCGCGCGCCGGCTGTCCTGATCGTCGCCGCGCTGGCGTTTACTGCAATTGCCTCGGTCGGCGCGATCATGGGCAAGCAGCTTGCAGAGCTGGCCGCCGAACTGCCGCGCTATGAGCAAACGCTGCGCACGAAAATTCAAGGTCTGCAGTCCGCGCCCGGAGCGCCGGCAGGCGTAATAGAACGCGCCACTGAAGCACTCGAGGGCCTCAGTCGAGAACTCGAAGGATCAAAGCCGGAGCAAAAGCAAGCTGCCGGTGGCCAGGCATCCGACAGCCAGCCGCGGCCAATTCCGGTCGAAATCCATCAGCCGCCAGTGCGCACGCTTGAGTATTATCAGAACATCATCATGCCGATGCTCGGCCCGCTGGCACGGACTGGTCTCGTCGGCATCCTGGTCATCTTCATGCTGTTCCAGCGCGAAGATCTCCGCGACCGTTTCATCCGGCTTTTCGGCGGAGAGGACTTCGAGCGCACGACAACGGCAATGAACGATGCCGCCACCCGATTGAGCCGCCTGTTTTTAACGCTGACCGTCATGAATGTCCTCTACGGTCTCGCCATGGCTGCCGCCCTATGGGTCATCGGGATACCGAACCCGATCCTGTGGGGCATTCTGGCCGGATTGATGCGGTACGTGCCCTACATCGGATCGATCATCGCGGCCTTATTCCCAGTGCTACTGGCGGCAGCCGTCGATCCCGGCTGGTCGCTGTTCTTCATTACGCTCGCCGTTTACGTGGTCGGCGAGTTCGCCATGGGCCAGATCATGGAGCCGTGGTTGCTCGGCAATTCGACCGGACTTAGTCCACTCGCGATTGTCGCTTCGGCTTCATTCTGGACCTGGATCTGGGGGCCGGTCGGGCTTCTGCTCGCCATCCCCTTGACCGTGTGCCTGATCGTCCTTGGACGACACGTCCCGCAGCTCAATTTCCTGTACGTGATGCTCGGCGATCAGCCAGCGTTGACGCCGCCTCAACGCTTCTATCAGCGCCTGCTGGCCGGTGACATCGGTGAAGTCACCTTCGATGCCGAGCAGTACATCAAGAAGCACGGCATGGTCCGCTATTACGACGAGGTCACGCTGCCGGGACTGGTTCTCGCCCAAGCCGATGCCCGAAGGGGTCGCTTCGGGCCTGAACGCCTCAGCGAAATGCTGGAACTGGTGGAAGAGCTGGTCGAAGAACTCGACGACGAAGATCTCGTGCCTAAGAAAAAGAAGAAGGACGATGACGAGGCGCAGGAAAAGCAGGACGATTTGCCAGTCCTGGCGCCGGAAGAGCTTCCGGAAGCCTGGCGCACTGAAGCACCCGTGTTGTGCGTGGCGGTTCGCAGCCCACTGGATCAGGCAGCGGCCGCAATCCTGGCGCAGCTCGCAACCAAGCACGGCCTGGGCGCCAAGGTGCTCGATGTTCAGTCGCTGACACCGGCAAACGTGCGCGGCATCGATTTCGCCCCGGCGCGCGTGGCGGCTCTGTCCCATCTCGATGATGCGAGATCGCCGGCGTATCTGCGATTCCTGATCCGCAGGCTGCGCCGCCGCCAACCCGAACTGCCGATTTTGATCGCAGCCTGGGATGCCCAATCATCGGCAATCGATGATACGTCGGCTCTGCGCGCTGATAACGTCAAGCAGGCGACGACCTTGCGAGAGACGCTGGCAATGCTCATCGCCGCCGCGCGTAAACCGCCGGAAACGGATGCGGTGGCCGAACAGCCGGACGCCGCCGCTTCACCCGAGCTGACAGTTCGCGCGGTCTGACAATCGTTGCCCTGCTGACGGCCTAACGGCGATCGGCATACGGATTGTCGCCCTTGCGCAGGACGAACCGGATCGGAACGCCCGGCAAGTTGAAGGTCTCACGAATGCCCTTCGTCAGATAACGAATGTAGGACGGTGGCAGTCCCTTGGGCTGTGACGTGAAGGCGACGAACGTCGGCGGGCGCGTTGAAACCTGCGTCATATAGCGGATTTTGATGCGACGCCCTTTCGAGGCCGGCGGTGCGTGCCGCTCCAGCGCCTCGCGCAGCCAGCGATTGAGATCGGGCGTCGGAACGCGCCGGTTCCATGCCTCATGCGCTTCGAGAACGGCTTCCATCAGCTTATCCAGGCCGCGTTCGGCCAGTGCCGATACGGTGACCAGCGGAATCCCGGGGACCTGCGCGAGCTTTTCCGAAACCGTCTCGCGCAGATCGCGCAGCAGCTTCTGCTTGTCCTCGACCAGATCCCACTTGTTGACCGCGACGACGAGCGCCCGGCCTTCCTCGGCAGCGAGATATCCGATGGTCAGGTCCTGCTGCTCGAATGGCCGCTCGGCATCGACCATCAGCACAACCACTTCCGCAAAGCGGATGGCGCGGATCGTATCGCTGCTGGCCAGCTTTTCAGCCAGTTCCGTAACCCTGGCTTTGCGTCGAAGACCTGCGGTATCGAACAGCCGCAACTCGCGATCGCGCCATTTGAAATCAGTGGCAACGGAATCGCGCGTGAGCCCTGGCTCAGGCCCGGTCAACATCCGGTCCTCGCCCAGCAACGCATTCACCAGCGTTGACTTGCCAGCATTGGGACGTCCGACGATCGCAACCCTGATCGGGCGGTCGGTTGCATCGTCGGGATCTTCGGCCGCCTCTTCCTCGTCGTTGTCATCGTTGAGGCCGAGCGCAGTCAGCATCTCAACGATGAGATCGCCGATCCCCTCGCCGTGTTCTGCCGATATCGCAACCGGTTCACCAAGGCCGAGTTCGAACGCCTCGTAGAACCCGTCGACGCCCTTGCGCCCTTCGCATTTGTTGGCAACCAGGATCGTGGGCCGTCCGGCGGCGCGCACGATGCGTGCAAAGGCGGCGTCGGTCGGCGTAACGCCTTCCCGTGAATCGATCACGAAGAGAACGGCATCCGCGGATTTCAGCGCGGTTTCCGACTGGCCGCGCATCCGGGCAGCAATGGAGCCCGCCGCCGCCTCTTCCAGACCGGCAGTGTCGACGATACGCACGGTGTGCAGGCCGAGCGTGGCCTCGCCTTCCTTGCGGTCGCGCGTCAGGCCCGGCATATCGGACACCAACGCCGTGCGACGTCCGGTCAAACGGTTGAAGAGCGTCGATTTACCGACGTTGGGGCGGCCGACGATAGCAATAGTTGGGGTCATGGCGCGGCATACTCATCGCGAGAGTGCCACCGGACCTGCCGTCCAAAAGCTCTCCGCTCCTGTCGTTTCTAATCAGTTGAATGCAACAAGTCGCGCGCCGTCGGTCAACACGTACATGCGACCGCCAGCGACGACGGGCGCAATATAGACCGGACCACCGACGCTGTGCTGCGACAAGACGCGTCCCGTTGCCGGATCGACGCCGACGAGCTGGCCCTTATTGGACGTTAACCAAAGGGAACCGCCTGCCAGCGTCGGCCCAGACCACGTGTTGGTGCCCGGGAGTTTCGCCGTCCAGACGACTTTGCCATCGCGCCGCGTGATTGCCAGCAACTGGCCTGCCGTATCAACCACGAACAGACTTTCACCTGCAATCACAGGTGCTTGCGTTCCCGGCACACTGAGCGACCAGAGGCGCTCGCCGGTTTTGGCCTGCGTTGCGATCAGGCGGCCTGAATGGCCAACAGCGTAAACCACGCCGTCTTCGATCGTCGGTCGCGCCGCATCGCTGAGCGAGGCCATCGACGACACGGAGCGCGTGCGCGCCAAGCTCTCAGTCCATACCGGCTGACCATCGGCAGCCCGAAGCGCCACCAGCTCTCCCGATGGATACGGGACGACCGCAATGCCGCCATCAACGGCCGGACTCGGGTTGGAGATGATGCTCGTGCGTTCAGGCAGGCCACGGAAGGTCCAAAGCTCGGCGCCATCGGCACCCGCCAGAGCGAACACGTGCCCCTCGGTGGTCACGACGAACACCTTCTCTTCGACCGCAGTCGGCGATGAGCGGACCGGAACGCCGAGGTTCTTCTCCCACAGCTTCTTACCGCTGCCCGGGTCCAGCGCGACGACGGTGCCAAAGCCCGTCGCAGCATACAGCCGCCCACCATCGATCGCGAGACCGCCACCGTAGCCGGCAACGTCACGCTCCTTTTCCGGCACCAGCGAGGTGCGCCAGACGGACGAGCCGCCCGAGGCTGAAAAGGCGGTGACACGGGCCGTCGCATCCAGCGTATAGACGCGGCCCTCATAAACGATCGGGCTTGCCGTCAGCCGGCCCGCCGAAGACGAACCCGTCCCGGCGTTCGCTGTCCATGCTTGCTTGACGGACCCGGATGACAACGCGAGATGCCCGGGCGAATTGCTGGGCCTGCCGCCAGGCTGTGTCCAGCCGTCATTGGCGCGTGGCGGAGGAATGACAATCGGCTTGTCGGCGGTCGCAAGCTCCGCGCCGCCGATGCGGTCCTTCGTATCCATGATCGCGATGCGTTTGCCCGGCAGCGGCTGCTGCTTTTCGGCAAACGGATTGAGATCGCCGATCTTCGGCAAGCTCGGCAGACTGTCGGAACACCCAGCCAAGCTCGCTGCCAGCAAGACCGCGGAGACAGTGATACGGCGACGCTGCGATTGCCTCTCCAGTGCGCCCATCAGGCCTCCTTGTTATTGCCCCTTCGGCGCTTCCGCCGGTGCCCCGCCTGCTGCCGGCTGCGCTGCCGGAGCGGCTTTTGCAGCTTCCGCAGATGTGATCAGCGCCATCATGACACCGACGCGCTCACGCATCGAAGCCGGTGTCTTCTGATCTGCGGCAAGTTCCAGGAACGTTTGCCGCGCATCGTCCAATCGCCCTGCACGGTAGGCAGACAAACCGAGCAACTCGCGTGCGCCGTGCCTCCAGGCGTTGGTTTCAGCCAGCAAAGGGGTGAGCCGATTCTGCATCTCGGTAAAGTCCGCAGTGTCAAGTTTCAACGCTGCAGATTGAAGCCGGGCGTAATCCCTCAGTGTCTGGTCGACCTTGGCGTTGGCGACGATGCCGTCATACGCAGCCAATGCCTCATCCGTGTTTCCGGCCGCATTTGCAGCGGCGGCGAGTTGCATACGCGCGAGCGCCTCGTAGCTCGCAGGCGAGCTTTTCGCCAATTCTTCAAAGGCTTGCCGGCTTTCCCCAGCCTTGCCCTGCTGCTGCAGAAGCACTGCTGCCTCGTAGCGCGCTCCGGCCTGCTGGGAAGCACTGATCGAGCTCGCAGTCCACCACTGGTAGCCGCCAACGCCGGCAATGAGGAGCACAGTCAATATGATCGCGTAGACACCATAGCGGTCCCACAGCCGCGCCATTTGCTCCCGGCGCAGCTCACCCTCGATCTCGCGAAACATGATGTCCCGGTCGTTCGCCATTCTCGGATCGGTCCTCCAATTGCCCTGATCCCGGACGCCGATGCGGCCAGGCCGACGTACACATAGCGCACAGCGGCGGACAGCGCCAACGCGGCACTTGCCCATTTGTTCTTTCAGGCTGCCCAGCTTGCCGTTGGACGGCCAATCCTTAACCTGCCGACGGGCGCTCCGTCACCCTAAGCCGGACCTCCACCTGTGCCTTGTGCCCAATGGCGATACGGCATGGTGTTGCGATGTGTTTCCGGCGGTTTTACGGCTGACAGCGCCGCTCAAGCCCATCCCGGCAGCAACGGAACGCCGATCAGTCGCGCGTGCCCTATCGTCAACATGAAAACAAAGAGCACCACGCCAAGCACCACCACCAGCACGTCATTGGTGATGCCGTTGGACAGATTTGGCGGGGGCCCGACGGAACGGCGCTTCAATGAAATCCGGTCAAAAACGGCGTAGGCGAGGAAGCTGCCGAACAGGAGAACGGCGGCGAGATCGCCATTAGCCAGCAGATGACCCAGCGCCCACAGCTTGATCGCCACCAACATGGGATGCTTGGCCGCAGTGCGCAGGCGCGACGGTACATAGGCGGCGACGAGCAGGATCATCGCGGGCAGCATGATCAAAAACGCCAGATGACGCGTCCAGACGGGCGGATTCCAGAGCTGTATATTGCTTGACAGATACCGCACTTCGCTGAAGGCCACGATGATCAGGCCCAAGCCGATCAGCGAGGCCACCGAGAACGCGCCCTTGTAGATATTGAGCCCCCAGCGATCCACCAGGGCGTGCCGGATATGCGGCTGCGTCGGTATCAAATGCGGCGAGAAAAACAGCGCCAATCCTATAACGAGCAGCGCCATCGCCAGAGCCCTTCCTTCGATAACCAAACACGCCGAATCATTCAGATCGCGTTCATGTCACAACATTGCCTGACCTTTATTCCATTGTGCTCGCAAGTGCGAGCGTGTTAGTTGGGATACAGGGGCCGGGGAAAATTTCTGGGGGTCCCATCTCGACGTAGAGCGTAGGGCTTTGCCGTTGTGGCGGCGGCCTTGAGACGAGGCAGGTGGCTATGTTGCCGGAAGCCACCGCGTGTTCTCAAGCATCGAAGCCTTGAGGGGGTGTCGATGAACGGCAGTCACGAGAACGTGGCTAAGCGGGTTAATGGTCATCATGGCGCAATCAATGGCGCCGGTGCGATCGAAACATTGAGAACACAACAGACTGAGCTCGTTGATGAATTAGCGCAGGCCATGGGCATGGCGCGGGATTCGCTCGAGCGCCCGGCCGCAACCTCGGCCGGTGTGCTGCACGGCCCTTCGCCTTCGCTTCCGGCGATGCCGCCACCGCGTCATTTCTTCGACGACGAAGACGACGACGCGTCCATGCCGATCCCATCGACGTGGCGCAACCCGCCCGAACCGCCACCTCCAACGCGCACCTTCTCCGATCAGGTGCGTTCTGCCGTGCTCGGATTTGGCGTCGGCCTTGCGATCATCGTTCCCACGGTTCTCCTTATGACGGGGCGGCTGGGAGATATCGATGTCGGCGCGATGGCCAGCATGATCCCCGGCTTCGTCGCGCAGGTCCAGGAAGCGCCGCGCACCGCGCCCGCACCCGTTGTGCCTGCGGCAGTCCAGCAGCGCACCGTCGCAACCACCACCATGGCCCCAGCCATCGCACACACGCCAGCGCCCGCTGCTCCGGTCATTGAACAGCCGGTTCGTCCGGTCGAAATTGCCCGTGTTGAAGAGCCGGTCGTGATGTTCACGCCGCCCAAAGCCTCCACGCCTGCGCCAGTGGCACCCGCGCCTGCCGCATCATCGCCGGCCATCGCCGTAGCGCCCGCAGCGCCGGAGCCAACGCCGCCGGCACCTGAACCGGCTGCCACGCCACCGCAACCAGCACCAGCCCCGGAAGTCGCGGCAGCACCGTTGCCGGTGCCGCAAGCGCCGCCCACCATCGCGCCGGCGCCGCCTCAGGTCGCCGCGCTGCCCAGCGTGCCGCCACCCGTGACACCCGCAGCGCCGACGCCGGCCACTCCCACGCCGGCCGCGATCGTGCCGGAACCTGTCGCGCCGCCTGCGATCGCCACCCCACCTGCGGTTGACACAACGAGCACGTCGCCGTGGGCCAGTGTCGTCGCCGACAGCCGACAGCGCATTCGCGCTGGCGATGTCGCGGGCGGTCGCCAACTGCTGAGCCGCCCCGTCGCCGCTGAGGATCCGGACGCGATCTTGGCACTGGCCGAAACCTACGACCCCAACATGCTGGCCGCATGGGGCGTCATGGCATCGGCGGATGTGGCGACGGCACGCCGCCTCTATTCCAAGGCGCTCAACGCTGGCGTCGAGACAGCCCGCAACCGCCTCAAGGGCCTGGAATAGCAGCCTCGATCAACGCCGGTTGCGCCGCGTTTACTTCGCTTTCGATCTTGGCAGATCAGGCGATCGGAATCGCGCGCGATCGACGTTCTGGCTGTTGACATCACATGCGACACACTTCATTTACCGGGCTCGGTGGCCCACGTGCCGCCGCCAATCACTTTATCGGATCAGAAATGGACGTTCCCAGTAGTCGTCCCTTCGGGGACTACGAACACACTGCGATTGCGCGGCCTGTCGGGGCCGTCATGCGCCGCACGCTACGGCTGCTCGCGCCGGCAATGAAGGCATAAAACCTTCCTCGTCCGCGCCATGGCTGCCGTTTGGAGGCGGCCGTGAGGAGGCGGACAATGAACCAGACTGTCACAGATCACGAGCTTCTTGCCGCGGCCGCTGAAGGGTCGATTGCGGTCACGCCCGAACACGCCCCGGCCCTGGGCGCAGTGTTGCGATCCGGCGATACCAAGCTGATCCTGTCGATCCTGGACAACCAGCATCCCGCCGACGTCGCCGCCCTGACCAATGAACTGGCCCCTGCCGACGCGTGCACCTTGCTGCGGCTATTGCCGCTCGATGAGCGCGCTGACGTATTTGGCTATCTCGATAGCGAGCATCAGGTTGAAATCGGTCGCGCCCTGGGCCGGCGTGAGTTTGCAAAAATCGTTTCCGAGATGTCTGCCGACGAGCGGGTCGATCTGTTCAACCACCTTCCGCCGGACCAGCAGCAAACGCTGTTGCCTGCCCTGGCTCAGGCGGAACGCGAAGACATCCGCAAGCTGTCGTCCTATCCGGAGGGCACGGCCGGCGCGGTCATGACCTCTGATTATGCGACGCTGCCGCCGCATTTGACGGCGCGCGAAGCCTTGGACCAATTGCGGCTGGCGGCGCCCGACAAGGAGACCATCTATTACGCCTACGTTGTCGACGATGCCCGCCGTGTGATCGGCGTGGTGTCGCTGCGCGATCTGATCATCGCCGAGGCCGACGCCCGCGTCGATGCGCTGATGGATACGCACGTCATTCATCTGAATGCCGAGGCCAGCCGCGAAGAAGCCGCGCGCCTCATCGCCAAATACGACCTTATCGCGCTGCCCATCACAAACGGCGGCGACGCGCTGGTCGGCATCGTCACGCAAGACGACGCCATGGACGTCGCGGAAGAAGAGGCGACGGAGGACTTCCATCGATCCGGTACGGTTGCGCCGCTCGCAACCAGCCTCAAGGAAGCAGGCATCATCCTGCTTTACCGCAAGCGCATCACCTGGCTGGTTCTGCTGGTTTTCTTCAACATCTTCTCGGGTGCGGGGCTGGCATTCTTCCAGGACACCATCGTGGCGCACGTAGCGCTGGTATTCTTCCTCCCGCTACTGATCGCGGGCGGCGGCAATGCCGGCGCGCAAGCATCAACGCTGATGGTGCGCGCCTTGGCCACTGGCGATGTGCGGCTGGCTGACTGGGGGCACATGCTGATCCGCGAACTGTTGGTCGCAACGGCATTGGGGCTGACAATGGCCGTCGCCGTAGCCAGCATCGGCGTTGTCCGCAGCGGTCAGGAGATTGCGATCGTGGTCGCGACGACGATGCTGCTGGTCGTCATCGTCGGTAGCATGGTCGGCATGTCGCTACCGTTCCTGCTCAGCCGTTTCAAGCTCGACCCCGCCTCGGCGAGTGCGCCGCTGATAACGTCGATCGCCGACGTTGCCGGCGTCATCATTTATCTCAGCATCGCGACGGCAGTTTTGTCCTGCTGACGGTTCAACCAGCAGCGTTCAATCAGCGATCGTCAGACCCAGTCGGAACCTGCTGGAACCACGCCTTCAACAGCCGATCGTTGGTCGCCTGATAGTCGTGCATCATTTCCTGAAAGAACCGCGCATTTTCATCGAGTAATTGCTGCGGCGTCTGGCACTTGGAAATGTGCGCGGGATAATCGAGACAGGCGCGGCTGCGACGCCCCATGAGTGCCGCGACTTCCATATTCGTCTGCGCCACGACATTGGCGATCTGGCTGGGTGCGCCATTGCCCGCAACATTCCAGAGCCCACTCATCATATCTTGCTGACGCATTACCTTCTCCTTGCGACGTGCGATTTTGGGGTCAGAAGCCACGGCAGACCAACCCATTACCCGCGTCGCCGCGCTGATCGGGTCGTCTTGAAGTAGCTCTGCATGAGCCTTTCGGCTTGGTTTCGCGGCAACGCGCTTCTGCTTTGTGGAACCCGCACCGGATTTTACCTGACGTCGCTTTGCGGCGCCGGCGCGCTTGGGTTTCGCCGCCACTGTCATCTCCTACGCGTTGTCAAATTTGCTGGTCGCGGCCCGTGCCGACAAACTTGCCTTGCTGCGGACCAGTCTCAGTTCCTTAACGTCCAGGTCTGGCTTTGGTTTCCGCGAGAATGCTGCAGTGCGGCCAGATTATCGATCGGCCGCTTGATCAGGGCCTTGCGCTTAACCTTCGGCTTGTTCCCGACGGAACTGCGGTCGGGGACCAGGTGTTTGTATCCTCGCGATGTTGCTGCTGCACAGCCGCGTGCTGCCAAGTCAGCAATGTGTACCGAGGAGTATGGCAAGATGTTCCGGTCAAAGTACCTGCGTAGACCGTTTTTCGCGACCGCTGCTCTGGCAGCCGCTTTCGCCATGCTTACGCCGTCCGCACAAGCCATGGATCAGGGCAAGATCTTCCTGACTCAAGGATTGGTCTGCGATCGCCCGTCGTTTGTGGACGCGGTCATCACACTGGCTGACAGTGGCGACAATCTCCGCGACGCGCTGGCACAGATCAATGCCGGATCGGAGCGGCCGCGCTGCAAGGCCGGAACTCTGGTCGTTGCCCGCTACATCAGCACATCGCGGTCGTTCTTCATCAAGGACAGCATCGTCCACGTGCACAAGGTGAAGATCATCGGCATTGCCCAGACAACAGCCAAAGGCATCGTCCCGAAGCGGCTTCAGCGCCCCATGACCCAGTACGTCTTCTCGATGGACAAGGCTGTCAGCGCCTGACAACAAAATGCCGCAGCAAGCGCTTCTGCGCTAACACATTGTATTGACATAATAATCGGTTAACCCTTCGATCCTAAATCGGGGGGCTTATGTTTTGATGGTGCTATTGCCGGTCGCGCGCGGCATAATATCCTCCGTCATTATATTAACTAAAATCAACGCTGTTAGTGGCGCTGACCTCGAACGATCTTCTTTTTGGTGACTGTTCCTGCAGGAACAGCGCCGAATACCTTTCCGATCAATCATGATCACACGCGCTGAGGAAGCGTACTGCCCCAACTCGCCTCGCTGAGGATGCCATGTCGAAGCTCATGATTGCTCTGACCGCCTTGTTGCTTGTCGCCGTCTCGCACGACGATGCAACGGCTCAGCAGTTCCGGGATGCGCGCTTCGGCACTCCTTTCAAGGTTTACGGCGGCCACGGCACCAATGAAGACGTTTACGAGTATCGGCCGACGTCTCGCGCCGATCGGACACGTCGTCGCCAGATTGAGCGCGCAGAACGTTCCGAGCGCACGACCAAGCGCCGCGATGCCGTACGCTCCAACGCCAGGACGCCGAATGCCTCGCGGGAGCAGGTCGAGGCGGCTCAAGCGACGGATGTCAAACCGCAAACACAGACAACCGCAAAGTCCGTGACCACGGGGACTACAGCACAACCGGCCGCGGCAGAGACGAGCCAGAATACGACCCAGAAGACCTGCAAGCAGTACTTCGCGCAGATTGGAATGACGGTTTCCGTCCCCTGCACTGAATAGTTCGCGTTTGTCTTAAGGCGGCTCAAAGACTTCACAAACACATAAAAAGTCGCCAAGACAAAGTATTGAGGGATCTCAATGTTGTTGACAGATGATCTGATGCCATCCCAGCGTAACGGCAGCGTCGACAGAGCAAGCGACACCAGCCGCCGTGCCAGGCGGTCGAAGGTTCATCACGCGCCAATCCAGGCGCCTGCCGCTCGCAATGTCATCCTGAAGGCCAAGGACATCGTGAAAGTGCTGGGATCAGCCGGCAACGAAGTCCGCGTGCTCAAGGGCATCGATGTCGAACTCAAGGCTGGCGAGCTGACACTGCTGATGGGCCCGTCGGGAAGTGGCAAGACAACGCTGCTCTCGATCCTTGGTTGCATCCTCACCCCGACGACCGGAAATCTGGAGATCGCCGGCGAGCCGACGGCTGGCCTTGGCCCGGAGGGACTAGCCGACTTGCGCCGTCGCCATGTCGGCTTCGTCTTTCAGTCGTACAATCTGTTCCCGACTCTGACCGCGACCCAGAACATCATGCTGGCGCTTGATCTCAAGGGCGCTTCTGCAGCAAATGCTTCACAGATCGCAGCGGAAGCACTGGCTCAGGTTGGCCTTACCCACCGTGCTAGCGCGTTCCCTGGCCAGATGAGTGGCGGCGAGAAGCAGCGCGTGGCGATCGCCCGGTCGCTTGCTGGGTCGCCGTCGGTCATCCTGGCAGACGAACCGACCGCTGCGCTCGATAGCGAAAACGGCAAGAGCGTCATGGCGCTTCTGGCCGAAGTTGCAAAGGATACGTCGCGCGCCGTTTTGGCCGTGACACATGATCACCGTACACTGGCGTACGCCGATCGGATCATCAGAATCGAGGATGGTTTGATCGTCTCGGATGAAAGACCCAGCAGCGAAGCTGGTGAAGGAAATATCGAACATGCCAGTGCAGGACGTGAACCCGAAATCAGGATCGGGATCGGCCAACGGTTCAGGCGGCGGAGCCGTGTCTAAGGTTTTGACGATTTTTGCGGTTATCGGCGCACTTAGCCTCGCAGGCGCCGGTGGCTTCGTCATCAGCAATTTGATGGGCCAGGATAGCACCGGTCCGGCAACTGCAGCGTCCACGACAGCCACGACGCCGGCCGCCCCTGCCGAAGTTGCCTGGGTTGCTGCAGCTCCCGGACGCGTCGAGTCGAAGTCCGGCGAAATCCGGATCGGCACTGCGCTGCTCGGTCGCGTCGCGCGCGCCGACGTCGCAATGAACGCCCGTGTCGAAGCCAATGAAGTGCTGGTCAAGCTCGAGGATGACGAGCCCCGCGCGCGCCTCGCTGCCGCCGAAGCCGAAGCCGCTGCGCGTGTGCGCGAGCGCGATGCCGCGCCTGCCACGTCGGGCCGCGATGATGTCCGCCGCGCTGAAGATGCGGTCTATCAGGCCGAACGTGCCGTAACTGGCGCCCGCTATGAACTTGATTCCGCACTGCTGACCAAACGTACCGATGGCGGTGCCGATCAACTCATCACCAATGCCCGCCAGCGCCTGACGGATGCGCGTGAGCGGCTGCAGCGCGAGCAAATCAGCTTTGCGACGGCCCAGTCGCGCAACAACGTACCGGCGCCGAGCCGTCTTGATGCCGCGGTTATTGCGGCCCGTTCCGACGTCGCGCTGGCGCAGCTCATGTTTGACCGCACGCGGATCCGCGCTCCAATTGCAGGCACGATCCTACAGGTTCATGCCAAGCCGGGCGAAGTCGTAGCTCCGTCACCCGAACAGCCGCTGATCATCCTTGGCGATCCGACGATCGTCTTGGTGAAGGCCGAGCTGGACGAGCGCGATGTGTCGAAGGTCAAGCTCGGCCAGAAGGCGTTCGTGCGCAGCAGCGCCTTTCCCGGCCGCGAGTTCGAAGGGAAAGTCACGGCGCTCGCACCTGTGCTCGCCTCGCCGCGGATGAGCCAGCGCGGACCCCGTCGTCCGACGGACATCGAGGTCCTGGAAGTGACGATCGAGTTCGACGCCACAACGCCGCTGATGCCAGGCCTGCGCGTCGACACGTTCTTCCGTCGCGACGCCTAGCACATTTCCGATTTAGGTCGAATGTTGTCCCTCCTGGTCATCCGGGGCCTTGTGCCCGGGATCCATCTCTCAGCTGGCGTCGACACGTGCCGTTGGATGGATCCCGGTGACAAGCACCGGGATGACGACTGTGGCTCGGTTGACGTCTCCGTTTCCATCTGAATCGGAAAGACGCCTAGCACACAATCACACGCACACGGCTCAAGAGGCGAAAGCAAGCTCCGCTTGCGATGCTGCCTCTTCCATTTTGCGCCGGTAGTAGTTCACCAGCTCAACGAACTCGCGCTCCGTCATCAGGGTGATGTTGCGGCCACTGGCAATCGCCTCTTCGGCGGCGATCAGCTTGTTGCTTTTCTCCTTGCCCGCGAATTGCTCCGGATCGCGCGATCCGAGCACCAGGATCGTGGTGTCTTCGGTGAATTTATCGGTGACGTCGCAACCGATGGATGTCGCCATGCGGGCCAGCGTCGCGGCGCCGAGCTGAAAATCGCCGGAACAGACCCATGAATGCCCACTGAGCGGCCGGCCCTGCAGGCCGCGCGCCGCGATCTTTTCGGGATAATGTCTTTGTGTGCGCGGGTTCGGGCGAATTTCGCGCGGCGGAGATACCAATCCAACGCGAGCGATCCAGGCCATCGTATCCATTCCAGTCTCCCCAATTGCCTTGTTGAGAATTTCTCCGCACGCGCGCGCATCACTGCCGGCGTCGTGATGGTGCAGCTTGATGCCGAAGTGCGCGCACATGGATTTCAGGTCGTGACGCGGAAGATCGGGCCAAGCGACCGATGCAATGGCGCAGCTATCGAGCCAACTGCACGACGGAACGTCCACGGCATAGCGCTTGGCTGCGTGGTGCAGGGCATCGCAATCGAAACGGCTGTGACTGACGACGATCTGCCCACTGATGCTGGCCCAGATGGCGTTCAGCACAGTGGGCCAGAGCGGCGCCTTTTGAACACGCTCGCTACCGATGCCGTGCAGCTTGACGTTGAATCTGTCGAAATCGCATTCCGGATTGACGAGCGACGACCACTCCCAACAGATCCTGCCATCCAGAAACGCCACCAGACCGATCTGACATATCGATCCGCAATCGCTGTTCGCCGTTTCCACATCGATGGCGACATATTGGTTCGTCATCGCAGCCCCCCTGCCGCAATTTTGAAAGCGCCACCGCGATCGTGCGGTTGCTCTCAGTATTCGAAGGGCATTTCATCAGCGAAGGGAATGCGTCGCAATATGCAACCTTAGATATGCACAACTTCTGCGTGCTTCTGTGGCAGAAAAGCAACCACATGCCAATGGGAGGTGACAGAAGCGGCAGGATTTACTCCGCCGCCTCCTTTGCGAGAAAGCCGCCCGACTGGCGCGCCCATAACTCGGCGTAAAGGCCGCCGCGCTCCAACAGCTCTGCGTGGCTGCCCTGTTCCACGATGCGCCCCTCATCCATGATCACAAGACGATCCATGGCCGCGATGGTCGACAGCCGGTGGGCGATCGCGATCACCGTCTTGCCTTGCATCAGATTGTAGAACTGCTCCTGGATCGCGGCCTCGACTTCCGAATCCAGCGCACTGGTGGCTTCGTCGAGGATCAAAATCGGCGCGTTCTTCAGCAGCACACGCGCGATCGCGATGCGCTGGCGCTGACCACCGGACAACTTCACGCCGCGTTCGCCGACCTGCGCCGCATAACCCTCGCGATCACGTAGATCTCTCAGTCCATCGATGAAGTCGTGGGCATGCGCCTTGCGCGCCGCTGCAATGGCTGCGGCCTCTCCTGCTTCCGGCCGGCCGTACAGGATATTGTCCATCACCGAGCGATGCAGCAGCGAGGTATCCTGGGTCACCATACCGATCTGCGCGCGCAGACTGTCCTGGGTGACATGCGCGATATCCTGGCCGTCGATCAGGATCCGCCCGCCTTCCAGATCGTAGAAACGCAGCAGCAGGTTGACGAGCGTCGACTTGCCGGCGCCGGATCGTCCGACCAGCCCAACCTTCTCGCCCGGCGCGATGCGCAGCGACAGATCGTCGATCACGCCGCCTTCCTTGCCGTAGTGGAAGCGCACGTTCTCGTAACGGATCTCGCCTTTGCTGACCGTCAGCGGCTTTGCAGCCGGCTTGTCCAGCACCTCGACCGGACGGCTGATGGTCTCCATACCTTCTTCAACCGTGCCCATCGACTCGAAGATGTTGGCCAACGTCATCATGATCCAGCCGGACATCGCGATCAGGCGGATGACCAGCGCACTGATCAACGCCACCGCGCCGATCGTCACCGCACCGGCACTCCACAGCCAGATCGCCAATCCGGTCGCCGACACCATCAGTATGCCGTTGAGCGAATACAGCACGAACTCCAGCAGCGTCAGGTTGCGCTGACTGGCGAGATGCTTCTCGAGCAGGTTCTGCAAAGACTTGCGTGCAGCATCGTCTTCGCGCTCGGCGTGAGCGAACAGCTTGACGGTCAGGACGTTGGTATAGCTGTCGACGATCCGCCCGGTCAGTTGAGAACGAGCCTCGGACGCAGCAAACGACAACTGCTGGATGCGCGGCACGAAGTACCAAACCGTGATGCCGTAAGCGACGAACCAGACCAGTAGCGGCAGTGTCAGCAGCCAGTCGGCGTCCGCGAACAGCACCAGCGCCGCGCCCCACTGCACCACCGCGAACCACAGCGCATCGATGATCTGGATCACCGATTCACGCAGCGAATGCCCGGTCTGCAGCACCTTCGATGCAATGCGGCCGGCGAAGTCGTTCTGGTAAAAGCCCAGGCTCTGGCGCAGCACATAACGATGCGACTGCCAGCGCACGCGCGCAGAGAACTGCGGCGAGATCATCTGGTTCTTGACCAGATCATGCGCCGTCGACACCAGCGGCCGCAGGATCAGAGCGACGAAGCCCATCAGCCCGAGCAACAGCGCGTTATCGCTGATGAAGCTCGCCGGATTGCTGGCATCCTTCATGCGATCGACCACGCTGCCGATGAACGCATACAGCGACACCTCGATCAGCGATCCGGCAAGACCGACCACCAGCAGCAGCGCGAACGCCGGCCAGACCGGCTTGACGAAATGCCAGTAGAACGCCGCCAGCGTATCCGGCGGACGCCGCGGCATTTCATCGGTGAAGGCCGGGATGCGTGACTCGAGCCACTTCAACATGCGTAAACTTCCATAACAGTCGTGTGCCGAAGACGACGCGGCCGCGCGGTACCCCATGGGCGCCGACGTGCCACGTTTCCGGATCTGAATGCGTCAAGCCACTCCCACGCATACCGGTCTGCCGGGGATAGATGTCTGCGCGACAATCGATCGGCGGCATAAACCGGCTCTCGTCATATAATGGAGAGAGCTGGCGATATCCCGCACGGTGGCTCTAGCAGCGGCCGCGTGAGGACAATCGCATTGACTAGGGTGACTTCACGTCAAAAGCGTGACGCGAAAGGATGACATGCTGCCTCAACCCGACATGCTCGATCAATGGAAATCGCGCGCGACCGAATGGTTCGAGACGCTGCGCGACGGCATTCGCGACGATTTCGAGCAGCTCGAACAGAGCCTTCCTGCCGATGGCCCGATGGCGGACGCGTCCCCTGGACGCTTCACCGTAACGCCCTGGAAACGCATGGACCATACCGGCCAACCGGGCGGCGGCGGCACCATGTCGGTCATGAAGGGCCGCGTGTTCGAGAAGGTCGGCGTGCATACGTCCGCCGTGTTCGGCGAATTCGCGCCGGAGTTCCGGGCGCAAATTCCGGGCGCCTCGGAAGATCCGCGCTTCTGGGCATCGGGCATTTCATTGATCGCGCACATGCAGAACCCGAACGTGCCGGCCGTGCACATGAATACACGCATGGTCGTCACGACCAAATGGTGGTTCGGCGGCGGCGCGGACCTGACGCCGGTTCTCGACCGTCGCCGCACCCAAGACGACGCCGACAGCACGGCCTTCCACGCCGCGATGCAGGCGGCCTGCACACCGCACGCGATCGCCGACTACCCGCGCTACAAGCAATGGTGCGATGAGTATTTCTACCTGCCGCATCGCAAGGAGATGCGCGGCATTGGTGGCATCTTCTACGACTACCTGACACCGGCGCCCGAGGCTGGCGGCTGGGATGCAGCCTTCGCCTTCACGCAAAGCGTGGGTCGCTCATTTCGCGACATCTATCCGCAGATCGTGCGCCGCAACTGGACCACGCCATGGACCGACGCCGAGCGCGAAGAGCAACTCGTCAGGCGCGGACGCTATGTCGAGTTCAACCTGCTCTACGACCGTGGCACGATCTTCGGGCTCAGGACCGGCGGCAATGTCGACAGTATCCTGTCGTCCATGCCGCCCGTGGTGAAATGGCCCTAAAAGCCGACGCAAGAGGCCGGCTTGCGCAATGAGTTAGCGGCCGGATTTCTTGCGCGCCTTGCGGGCGGCATAGCGGGCGTCGCGCTCAGCCTTGCGCTGCGCTTCCAGTTCGGCCTCTTGCTGAATGCGCTCTTCTTCCTCGCGCTGCTCGCGGGCAATACGCTCGGCTTCTTCGGCGGCCTTGCGGGCTGCTTCCTCAGCGGCCAGACGCGCCTGTTCCTCGGCTTTCGCCTTCTGGCGTGCCTCGCGCGCCTGCGCAATGGCCGCGCGCTCGGCCAGACGCTTCTGCAGCTCTGGGTTATCAGGCGACGAACGCGCCTTGAAAGCTTCTAGTGCCGCCTGCTTGGCGTTGACTGCCATACTGCGACGATCGCTGAACGACTTCTCCTTGAATCCCTTCATCCTCATCCGTCTCTGTACAAATCCGAACATGTCCCAGGCCCAGAGGCCCAAACCATCCTCGAGGCGCATCGCCTTACCGGCAAATCACCGCTGAACTATCAAGCCGTTTTGTCGAACAGCTCTCGCCCGATCAGCATGCGACGAATCTCGCTGGTGCCAGCTCCGATCTCGTAAAGCTTGGCATCGCGCAGCAGGCGCCCCGTGGGATAATCGTTGATATAACCGTTCCCGCCTAAAAGTTGAATGGCATCCAGCGCAATTTGTGTCGCTTTTTCCGCCGCGATCAGGATGGCACCCGCCGCATCCTCACGCGTCGTCTCGCCGCGGTCACAGGCTTTGGCCACCGCATACACGTAGGCCTTGCAGGCATTCATCATAACGTACATGTCCGCGATCTTGCCCTGAACGAGCTGGAACGTGCCGATCGGCATGCCAAACTGCTTGCGTTCGTGGACATAGGGCATGACCACATCCATGCACGCCTGCATGATGCCCAAAGGCCCGGCGGCAAGCACCGCGCGTTCATAATCCAGCCCGCTCATCAAGACGTTAACGCCTTTGCCAACCTGGCCGAGCACGTTCTCCTCGGGCACCTCGCAGTCTTCGAACACCAGTTCACCGGTGTTGGAACCGCGCATGCCGAGCTTGTCCAGCTTCTGGGCAACGCGAAACCCTTTGAACCCCTTCTCGACGATGAACGCGGAAATGCCACGCGAACCGGCGTCCGGGTCGGTCTTGGCGTAGACAATGATCACGTCACCGCCCGGACCGTTGGTGATCCACATCTTGGTGCCGTTCAGAATGTAGCGGTCACCCTGCTTGCGCGCCGTCAGCCGCATAGACACGACGTCGGAGCCGGCGCCGGGCTCCGACATGGCCAGACCGCCGACGTGCGCGCCGGAGATCAGTTTGGGCAGGTAGCGGCGCTTCTGCGCATCCGAGCCGTTGCGTCGCAACTGATTGACGCACAGGTTGGAATGCGCGCCGTAGGACAATCCGACTGCGGCCGATCCACGGCTGATTTCCTCCATCGCGACGACGTGCTCGAGATAGCCGAGCCCGACCCCGCCGAATTCCTCGTCCACCGTGATGCCATGCAGGCCGAGCTCCCCCATCTTCGGCCACAGGTGACGCGGGAACTCGTCGGTCCGGTCAATCTCGGCTGCGATTGGCGCGACTTCGTCAGCGGCAAACGTGCGCACGGTTTCGCGCAGTTGATCAGCAGTCTCGCCGAGATCGAAATTGAAAGACGGCAAAGCATTGGGAATCATGGCGTTTCCATCCGACTTGAGGTTGCGGCCAGATTGTGCGGCGTCTTGCGTCGGTTCCGAATAATGACGTTATAGGTGGTCCGCCCTCCATTGTCAGGAAGCCCGCATGACTGAAACCCCGCCCGCCCCGGAGTTTGAACGGCCTAGCGCTTTCCCCTGGCCGCCGGTGCTGTTCGCGGGGACTATCGTTGCGGCATGGGTATTGAACCTGGTGGTTCCGTTGAGATGGCCGGGAATTGACGATCCGGCCGCGCGCATTGCAGGGCTTGGACTGGGTGTCGCCGGCATCGCGTTGTTCATCTGGGCTGTGATCACCCTGCGACGCGCGCGCACGACTGTAATGCCCCACGCGGGCTCGGCCGTACTGGTCACCAATGGCCCCTATCGGATGCGCCGCAATCCGATCTATCTGGCGGAGATATTCATTCTGCTCGGCTTGGCGGAGCTGACCAAGGTGATCTGGCTGGTCATTCTATCCCCCGTCTTCGCTCTGCTGGTCATCTGGCTCGCGATCCTGCCCGAGGAACGCCATCTCGAAGCCCGCTTCGGGGATGCTTACCGGGACTACAAGGAGCGGACTCGCCGGCTGATTTAGCCTCGCCAAGCAGCTCCTGTTGACGCGGCCGGTCGAATACCGCGTATCTCCGCCCATGAACTTCGACGCGCCACTCCCCATCGACGCCGTATTGCCGGACATCGCCTCTGCGATGGCGAACGGCACGGCTGCTGTTCTGGTGGCGCCACCGGGCGCGGGTAAAACAACACGCGTGCCGCTGGCCTTGCTCTCCGCCGACTGGCTGGCCGGCCGCAAGATCCTTGTGCTGGAACCACGCCGCCTCGCCGCCCGCGCCGCTGCCGATCGCATGGCGCTGACGCTTAGCGAACAGGTCGGCGAAACGGTCGGCCTGCGGGCACGGCTGAGCTCGAAGGTAGGGCCGCGCACGCGCATCGAGGTGATCACCGAAGGTGTGTTCACCCGCATGATCCTGGACGATCCGGAACTGTCCGGCGTTGGCGCGGTGCTGTTCGACGAATTCCACGAACGCTCGCTGGATGCCGACCTCGGCCTCGCACTGGCGCTCGATGCCCGCGGCGCGCTGCGTGAGGATCTGCGCATGCTCGTCATGTCGGCGACGCTCGACGGGGCGCGGGTCGCGAGCCTGCTCGGCAATGCCCCCGTGATCGAAAGCGAAGGCCGCGCCTTCCCGGTCGAAACACGGTACGCGGGCCGCGATCCGGCCCAGCGCATTGAAGATCAGATGACGGCCGCCATCGTTACCGCGCTGCGCGCCGAACCTGGATCGATCCTGGCGTTCCTGCCGGGTCAAGGCGAAATCCGCCGCGTCGCCGAGCGGCTGGCGGAACGGATCAGCGATGCAAATGTCAGTGTTGTCGCTTTGCACGGTGGCCTCGACATGCGCGTGCAGGACGCCGCCGTCGCGCCCGCCGCGGCGGGCCAGCGCAAGGTCGTGCTGGCGACATCCATCGCCGAAACCTCGCTGACCATCGACGGCGTGCGCATTGTCATCGATAGCGGTCTCGCCCGCGTCCCCCGCTATGAGCCCGATGTCGGCATCACGCGACTGGCGACAGTTCGCGTTTCGCGCGCTTCGGCCGATCAGCGGCGCGGTCGCGCCGGCCGCACGGAGCCCGGGGTCTGCTATCGGCTATGGGACGAGCCAGCCACGACCAGCCTCGCCGCTTTCGCTGAACCCGAAATCAGCAACGCCGATCTGACCGGCCTGCTGCTGGATTGCGCTGCCTGGGGAGCCAACGATCCGCGCCAACTGACGTGGCTCGATCCCCCGGGCGACGCGCCGTTATCCGCGGCGCGGCGTGAGTTGCAGCAGCTCGGCGCACTCGATACGGAGGGCCGGATCACGTCGCTCGGCCAGCGCATTCGCGGGTTGGCCCTGCCGCCGCGCTTGTCCTGCATGGTGCTGAAGGCTGCTGAAATGGGCGCAGCCGGTGATGCTGCCGACATCGCTGCCATCATTGTCGAACGCGGGATGGGCGGCAACGATACCGACCTCGCCGCGCGCCTCACCGCGTTCCGGCGCGATCGCGGGCGGCGCGCGCAGGACATGCGGCGGCTGGCGCAAAGCTGGGCGAAGACCGCGCAATCGCGGCAATCGGCATCGTCCGAGATGTCGGTCGCGGCGGTTCTTGCATTGGCTTATCCCGATCGCATCGCCAAGGCGCGCGGCGCGCCGGGTCAGTTCCTGCTCGCCAATGGACGTGGCGCAGCGCTCGACGCGGCCGATCCGCTGGCGCGGTCGCCATTTCTGGTCGTCGCGGAACTTCAGGGCAGCGCCGCATCAGGACGCATTCAGCTCGCAGCCGCCCTGGACGAAACCGAAGCGCTGGCCATCGCGAACGACCGGATCACGGAAAGCGACGAGGTCACGTTCGATCGCGAGGCCGCGGCCCTGCGTGCACGACGCGTGCGCCGGCTGGATGCCATCGTGCTGTCGAGCGAGCCGCGGCCGGTTCCTCCCAACAGCGGCGAGGCGCTGGCGCAGGGCATCGCAAGCCTCGGCATCGATCGCCTGCCCTGGAGCAAAGGCCAACTTCAGCTCCGCGACCGCGTGGCCTTCCTGCGCGCCGTCGATCCGGACACCTGGCCGGACCTGTCGGATACCGCACTGGCGAAATCCGTGACGGACTGGCTGGCTCCGTTCCTGAACGATAAATCACGGCTATCGGATATTGGCGCTGATGATCTTGGCGCCGCCCTTGATGTGCTTTTGCCGTGGGCAGTGCGCCAGCGCCTCGAAGCCGACGTGCCGTCACACTTCACCGCGCCGACCGGACACAGCCATCCGATCCGCTATGATGGTCCGGATGCGCCTGCTCTTCACATTCGCGTGCAGGAACTGTTTGGACTAAACCGTCATCCCGCGATCGCGGGCGGCCGTCTTCCGCTCACGCTGCATCTGCTGTCGCCGGCACATCGCCCGATCCAGATTACCCGTGATCTGCCAGGCTTTTGGCGGGGGTCATGGGCTGCCGTGAAATCGGAGATGAAAGGCCGCTACCCAAAGCATCCGTGGCCAGATGATCCGGCCCGCGCTGCGCCGACGACACGGGCCAAACCGCGCGTTTAAGACAGTCCGCGCACCAAACTGTCATCAACCTGTAATACGCTGGCGCTACCTCGCCCCTCGGTTTTGTCCGTCGTCGACCGGAGAGGGGTATTTCATGCGACGTTCGTTTCGTGGATTTGCTGGCGCCGCACTTGCGCTGGCCGCTGTCACACTGGCCGTACCGGCAAATGCGCTCGATCCCCGTTTCAAGGATGCTGACGGCGACATGGTCGCTGACGCGCCGACCGATCCGAAGGACTGGATCGATCCGGCAACGCTGGTTTTCGCTTACACGCCGGTCGAAGATCCCTCCGTTTATGCCAAGGTATGGGATGGCTTCCTGAAGCACATGGAGAAGGTGACCGGTAAAAAGGTCCAGTTCTTCCCGGTTCAGTCCAATGCCGCGCAGCTCGAAGCCATGCGTGCAGGCCGCCTGCATGTCGCCGGTTTCAACACGGGTTCAAACCCGCTTGCCGTCAATTGCGCCGGTTTCGTGCCATTCACGATGATGGCGTCGAACAAGGACGAGTACGGCTACGAGATGGAATTCATCACGTATCCGGACTCCGGCATCGAGAAGATCGAGGATCTGAAAGGCAAGAAGCTCGCCTTCACTTCGCAGACCTCGAACTCCGGCTTCAAGGCCCCTTCGGCCCTGTTGAAGGAGAAGTTCAAGATGGAAGCCGATAAGGATTACGAGCCGGTTTTCTCAGGCAAGCACGACAATTCGATCCTGGGCGTCGCCAACAAGGACTACCCGGCTGCTTCGATCGCGAACTCGGTCAAAGTGCGCATGATCGCCCGCGACGTCGTCAAGGCCGATCAGCTCAAGGTCATCTATAAGTCGGAGACTTTCCCGACGACCGGCTACGGCCATGTCTATAACCTGAAGCCGGAACTCGCTGCGAAAGTGAAAGAGGCATTCTTCACCTTCGACTGGACCGGCACCGAACTGCAGAAAGAATTCCAGAGCGCCGAGCCGCCGCAGGAAAAGTTCATGCCGATCACTTTCAAGCAGCATTGGCAGGTCGTGCGCGACATCGACCAAGCCATGGGCGTGAAGTACGACTGCAAGTAAGCATTGCTGAGCGCGCCGGACCACGGGTTCGGCG
>JAEZBU010000140.1 GCA_023426855.1 Pseudomonadota bacterium
GGTGCGGATTCGCAGCCGCAATCTTCTGGATCAGTTCGGACTTGATCACGACGCGCTCCAACAAACGAAAACCGAATATAATCAATCAGTTTCCGGAAGGTTGCCAAACCGATACAAGACCGTCAAGCGCAAAGGTACCCAGCACGCGATCGCTTGCCAGAACCGACGCGATATCTCCACCGATGTGACCAACAAGTTGCAGCAGCGCCGCCGAAGCCGAGCCGCCCAGCCAGCTCATGCTGCCGCGGCCTTGCTTCCAGTCGACCACGCGCAGGCCCTTCTGAACGCCGCGTCCTTCCAGCCAGCGCACAGCCTCCTTCTCGCCGCCGATTTCGTCGATCAGGCGGTGCTTCATGGCCTCGCGGCCCGAGAAGATGCGACCTTCTTCCAAGCCCGGAATTGTGCTCGTGTTAATCTGTCGGCGCGAACTCACCAGCCCGAGAAACCATTGATGACTGTCGGCAATCATGGCTTGCGCGGTCTGCCGGCCGGCCTCGTCCATGGGCTGGAACGGCGATGGATTGGCTTTCAGCGGGCCGCTTTTGATCTCGTTCATGCGCACGCCGATCTTGTCCAGCAGGCCGCCGACTTCGGGCCACTGCATGATCACACCGACCGAGCCAGTGACGGAGTTTCCGCGCGCCACGATGTGATCCGTTCCGAGACCCGCGATATAAGCCGCCGACGCTGCGACGGTACCAAACTGCGCCACCAGCGGCTTTTTCTCAGCCAGCCTGCGCAATGCTTCATACAGCGCCTCGCCGCCCGTCGTGGTGCCGCCGGGGCTGTTGACGAACAGGATGACGCCGGAAACGCTGTTGGCATCCGCAACCCGCTCGATCAGCCGGATCTGCTCGCGGTTGTCGGTGATCATGCCCTCAACGGTGATGCGCGCGATCTGGCGGCGCTCGGTCAATCCCGTCTCAGCGTTGAGAAAGTAAGCTCCGGCGGCCAGCACGACCGCAAAGATGGCCAGCACGCGCCAGAACGAGAGGTGCCGCTTCAGCCGGCGGCGATCCAGCACAGTTTCGGTCTCCAGACTCATGGCGGGGTTTCCTGTGTTGGCGAAAATTTCCGAAAGCACTGATCTTGCGCAGATTATCCTAAAAATCCGGCATAGCACTGCGCTCAAAGGTAAGCTTCGGCACTCACCCGTTCAACGGCTCGGCAGCGGTACATATGAAGAGAGCGCGAGCCTTGCGGCCCGCGCTCCCCTTGAATGCCTGACGGGACTGAAGGATTTTACTCCTTGTCTTCGTCGTCCTTGCCTTCGTTCTCACGCTTCTTGATGGCGGCCTTGAAGATGTCGCCCAGCGAAGCGCCGGAGTCCGTCGAGCCGTACTGCGCCACGGCCTGCTTCTCCTCAGCAATCTCAAGCTGCTTGATGGAGACCGTGATGCGGCGCGTTGCCTTGTCCACCGTCAGCACCGACGCGTCGACCTTGTCGCCGATGTTGAAGCGTTCCGGGCGCTGCTCGCCGCGATCGCGGGACAGATCCGAACGCTTGATGAAGGCCGTGACATCCGTACCGGCGAGCTTCACTTCGATGCCGTTCTCCTGAACAGCAACGACCTCGCAGGTGACAGCATCGCCCTTCTTGAAGCGACCGATGGTGTCGATCGGATCACCGCCGAGCTGCTTGATGCCGAGGCTGATGCGCTCCTTCTGGCTGTCGACGTCGAGAACGACAGCCTGGACGTTGTCACCCTTCTTGAATTCCTTGATGACTTCGTCGCCCGGACGGTTCCAGTCGAGATCCGACAAGTGAACCATGCCGTCCACGCCACCATCGAGGCCGATGAACAGGCCGAATTCGGTGATGTTGCGGATCGGGCCTTCAACAAGGCTGCCCTTCGGATGCTGCGACAGGAAGGCTTCCCAGGGGTTCTCTTGGGTCTGCTTCAGGCCGAGGCTGATGCGGCGCTTGTTGGAATCCACTTCGAGGATCTGAACTTCGACCTGCTGGCTGGTCGAGACGATCTTGCCGGGGTGGATGTTCTTCTTGGTCCAGCTCATCTCGGAGACGTGGATCAGGCCTTCAACGCCCGGCTCCAGCTCCACGAAGGCGCCGTAGTCAGCGATGTTGGTGACCGTACCGGTGAAGCGTGCGCCAACCGGATACTTCGCCTCGATGCCCTGCCACGGATCAGACTGGAGCTGCTTGATGCCCAGGCTGATGCGCTGCGTTTCCGGGTTGATGCGGATGATCTGCACCTTCACGTTGTCGCCGACATTGACGATCTCGGAAGGATGATTGACGCGGCGCCAGGCCATATCGGTGACGTGCAACAGGCCGTCGATGCCACCGAGGTCGATGAACGCACCGTAATCGGTGATGTTCTTGACCAGGCCTTCGATGACCTGACCTTCTTCCAGGCGGGCCACGATGTCGGCGCGCTGCTCGGCACGCGTCTCTTCCAGCACCGAGCGGCGGGAAACGACGATGTTGCCCCGGCGGCGGTCCATCTTCAGGATCTGGAACGGCAGGTTCTGGTGCATCAGCGGACCGATGTCGCGCACCGGACGGATGTCGACCTGGCTGCCCGGCAGGAACGCCACGGCGCCGTCGAGGTCGACGGTGAAGCCGCCCTTGACCTTATTGAAGATAACGCCGGTGACCTTCTCACCCTTGTCGAACTGCTTCTCCAGGCGGGTCCAGCTCTCTTCGCGGCGAGCCTTCTCGCGGCTGAGGACAGCTTCACCGAGCGCGTTCTCGATGCGCTCCAGGTAAACCTCGACCTCGTCACCGACCTTGATTTCCGACGTTCTACCCGGTGCCGCGAATTCCTTGACCGCGACGCGGCCTTCCATCTTCAGGCCGACGTCGATGACGGCCATGTCCTTTTCGATCGCGACGACCTTGCCGCGAACGACACTGCCTTCATAGGCGTCGTCAGCCGACAGCGTCTCGTTCAGCATGGCGGCGAATTCATCGCGCGTCGGCGTCAGGTCTTTGGCGGTTTGGGTGGTGTTCATTCAGCTTCCTTGGTTGATCGAAACGGGCCATGGGCCCGCGGGTGAACGGTTACATCGCTCAACAACGGATAGCCGGACACACGGTGCCCGGCCGGACGCTGCCAGCGCGTGAATTTTGGATTCTGTCTCGTGCGACCCGCCGGCAGAGGGTTCTGCCCGCCAACCAGATTACGAGCATCCCGGTTCCGGGCGCTCTATTGGCCAATCTTCCTCTTGATCAGTCCGACGGCGGTGTCGAATGTCGCCTCTATATCCAAATTGGTGGTGTCAAGCAATACGGCGTCGCTTGCCGGCTTCATCGGCGCGCTCGACCGGTTGGTGTCGCGGATGTCGCGCTGGCGGATCAGATCCAGCACTGCCTCGTAGCTGATGGCGTCGCCCAGCGACCGCCGCTCGAGGTATCGCCGCTCAGCCCGCACTTCCGGGGTTGCGGTTACGAAAATCTTAACGTCGGCGTCGGGACACACCACCGTGCCGATATCGCGGCCATCCAGCACCGCGCCCGGCTTGCGCCGCGAAAACGCCCGCTGGAACTCCAGTAGCGCCGCCCGCACCTCCGGAATGCCGGCAACGATAGACGCCGCCTCGCCGATCCCGTTTGAACGCAGCATCGGGTCCGCCAGGGTCGCCGGATCCAGCGATCGGGCGCATCCGGCAGCAACGATCGCATCGTCCAAAGCTGCCCCGCGGGCCAGCACATCGCGCGCAACCGCCCGGTACAGCAGGCCGGTATCCAGATGCGACAGGCCGAAATGGTCGGCGATCCGCTTGCCCAGCGTGCCCTTGCCGGAAGCGGCGGGACCGTCAATGGCGATGATCATCGGCGCTCCCCGGATCAGGCGTACTGCGCGCCAAGCTGTTCCATGAGCCCGCGGAACTCCGGAAAGCTGGTCGCGATCATCTGCGTATCGTCCACGGTCACCGGCTTTGCGCTGGCCAGGCCCATGGTCAGGAACGCCATGGCGATGCGGTGGTCGAGATGGGTCGCAACCGTGCCGCCGCCCGTCACTTGCTCGTTGCCGTTCACGATCAGCGTATCGCCATCGATCGTTGCCGCGACACCATTTGCCACAAGCCCCGCGGCGGTGGCGGCCAGCCGGTCGCTTTCCTTCACTTTCAGTTCCGCCAGGCCGTTCATGCGCGTCTCGCCCTGGGCGAACGATGCGACAACCGCCAGCACGGGATACTCGTCGATCATGCTCGGCGCGCGCTCGGCCGGAACACTGACACCTTTCAACGACGACGCCCGCACGCGGATATCCGCGATCGGCTCGCCGCCTTCCTCGCGCTCATTCAGGAACGCAACGTCCGCGCCCATTTCCTGCAGCGTCAGATAGAACCCGGTCCGAGTCGGATTGGTCAGAATGCCCTCGATGGTCACCTCGGAGCCCGGCACAATGACCGCCGCCGCCGCGAGAAACGCCGCCGAACTCGGATCACCCGGCACGGTGACGTCGCGTCCTTCCAGCTCGGCATTGCCGCGCACCGTAATGCGGGTCAGCGCACCATCGACCTCAGTCCGCACATCGGCACCAAAATAGCGCAGCATGCGCTCGGTGTGATCGCGGGTCGGCTCCTTTTCGACCACCGTCGTCTCGCCCGAAGCGGCAAGGCCCGCGATCAGGATCGCGCTTTTGACCTGCGCGGACGGGACCGGCAGCACGTATTCGATCGGCACCAGGTCGCCCGTGCCCCGAATGGTCAGCGGCAGCGTCTCGCGATCATCGACGACCTCAAGCCCCATCTGTTTCAATGGCTTGAGCACGCGGCTCATCGGCCGGCGCGAGAGCGACGCGTCACCATGCATCTCAACCGTGATTGCGTGCCCCGCAATCACGCCCATCATCAGCCGCGTGCCAGTGCCCGAGTTGCCGAAATCCAATGCTTCGGCAGGCTGCGTCAGCCCTCCAACGCCACGGCCTAGAACTTCCCACCCCTCAGCGGTCTTGGTCGCCGGACTGCCGAGCGCGGTCACCGCCTTGGCGGTATTGATGACGTCCTCGGCCTCCAGCAACCCCGTGATCCGTGTGCGCCCCGTCGCCAGCGCCCCGAAAATCAGCGACCGGTGCGAGATCGACTTGTCTCCCGGCACACGGCAGGTGCCCGACAAGGGTCGAGAAAGCGAGGCCGACAGCGGGCGAGGGGTTGTATGCGTCACGTCAGGACCGGTCGTCAGGGGTTGCAGATCGTCTTTTATGAAAACCGTGCCAAGGGCTGGCCTGAAGCACTGAGCGTGATAGAGCCCGCGAGGCCCATGGCTGTCAACCAAACCGGCAGAAAGCCGCGGCACATCGGCGGACCCGTCGAATGGTTTTGACAAGACCAGTTACCCGTGGCAGACCGCACCCCTTCAATTCACGCGAACATCGAGGACTAGCGATGTCGACCAAAGCAGCGCGTGGCACCAAGCGCACCTGCCAGAATCCAGAGTGTGGCGCCCGCTTCTACGATCTGAACCGCGATCCGATCGTCTGTCCGATCTGTGAATCGGCCTACAAGATTGC
>JAEZBU010000162.1 GCA_023426855.1 Pseudomonadota bacterium
GTCGTCGGTTTGGCGCAGCATGATCGCGGTGAGATGCGCGGCGTTGATCAGCAACGCGTCGCTCCCACAGGCAACGGTGACCAATCCCGCGCCGACCCTCAGCGCACCGCGGGCCGCCAGCCGCGCCGCGCCGGTGTGCCACGCCGGACCTGAAACCACCACGGCATGCCCGCGCGCGTATTTATGATCCCGCAGCCGCGGCCGGGGGAGCAGATCCATCCACAGGGGCGCGTCGTTGACGAATGTCCGAATGCCGATGTCATCCAGCACGTGCGCGTCGATGCCGATGTCGGCGACATGCGTCAGTCGGCAGTGCAGGCGTCCGGGCAGCAGCACGTGGCCGGGTTTGCGACGGAAGAACGTCACCGTGTGGTGGGCTTTGACGGCCGCGCCGGTGACTGCGCCGGTGCTGCCGTCCACACCGCTCGGCACATCGACGGCGAGCACGAGATGCTGGGTTCCGTCCAGACGATTGGCGATCTTGGCTGCGATACCTTCCAGCGGCCGCGTCAGGCCGGCACCGAACAGCGCATCTATAACCAGGTCGGCATCTTCGATTGACTGCATGCTGAGCGGTTGGATTGGTCCTTCCCACAAATTCGCCATGTGCGCGGCATCGCCCATCAGTGCTTTGCGTGGGCCGAGCAGGCTGACCGTGACCTCATAATCCAGTTCGCTGAGCAGTCGCGCGGCAACGAAGCCATCGCCGCCATTGTTGCCAGGGCCGCACAGTATCGCGATCGTCGATCCCGGCGGCACCATGAGCTGGGCCGCGCTGGCAACCGCAATGCCGGCGTTCTCCATCAGCGTGATGCCTAGCGTGCCGCCTTCTATGGTCAGCGCGTCGGCGCGCGCCATCTCCGCGGCCGTGAGCAGTTCCAGCCCATCACTGACTGACGATGGCGGGGGGAATGGTGTGTCAGATGTAATGGCTCAGCTCGATCAGGTTTTGGTCGGGGTCGCGGATATAATACGACATCATTGGTCCCATGGTTCCCGTTACGGTCACCGGTCCGGATACGACAGGCACGTTGTGATCGGCGAGATGCCTGGCAAGGTCTTTGAAGCCGGAAACCAGGAAACACAGATCGCCCGATCCGGCCGTTGGCGTTTCGGCCTTCGGTTCGAACTCGCGGTCCTTCAGATGCAGATTGATCTTCTGAGTGCCGAAGCGCAGCGCCGTACGCTGATCCGGCCCGAATACCTCGCGCGTCATGCCGAGCACATGGACGTAGAAGCTCACCGTCTTCTCGATGTCGGCGACGGTCAGGACGAGATGATCCAGGCTGATAACGCGCATGGGTGTCCTCCACCATCAAATGAGACCGAATTCAAGTCCGGCAGGCGGGCACAAGTCCAGCGCATTCAGCAGGCAAGGATGCCCAATCGACGATCACGCCGCAAATGTTGATGCCAAAATTATAGGCATATTGCACAATATGTGATCATCGATGGGCTTGCTAATGTCATCAAGCTCAGCCGGAAGATGTTCCCAACCTGCTGATAATCAGCGATAAAAACGCTTTGGTAACGAATTGGCACGCTGCGTGCTAAGGAGTGTCAGTCAAATGGCTGCGCGCCGGACCAATAGGAGTTTGGCCTCAGTCACGGGAGGCATGAGGATATGAAGAAGATCGAGGCGATCATTAAGCCCTTCAAGCTCGATGAGGTGAAGGAGGCGTTGCAGGAGATTGGCCTGCAGGGCATTACCGTCATCGAGGCCAAGGGCTTCGGACGCCAGAAGGGGCATACCGAGCTCTATCGGGGCGCCGAGTACGTGGTGGATTTCCTGCCCAAGGTGAAAATCGAGGTGGTGCTCGCCGACGAACTTCTCGACAAGGCCGTCGAGGCTATTCAGAAGGCTGCCAAAACCGGACGCATCGGCGACGGCAAGATCTTCATCTCGACCATCGAAGAGGCTATCCGCATTCGCACTGGTGAAACGGGAGCCGAAGCCATATAGGCGCCACGACGATTTAGCTTTTCCGGCCACGGCGGCGTGGCTGCATTTTCACGCTTACACACAACCTTCGCAATCCAGCCCAGACATAGGGGAGTAGTAGAATGGCAAGTCCAGCCGACGTCCTGAAGTTGATCAAGGACAAGGACGTCAAGTTTGTCGACCTGCGGTTTACCGATACCAGGGGCAAGATGCAGCACGTCACGGCCGACGTGTCCTGCATCGACGCAGACGTGTTCGCCGATGGCTATGCCTTCGACGGTTCGTCGATCGCGGGCTGGAAGGGCATCGAAGCCTCGGACATGCTGCTGAGCCTGGACCCGGCTTCTGCGCATCTGGATCCGTTCTTCGCGCAGACCACGCTTGCGATCTTCTGCGACATCATCGAGCCGACAACCGGCGAGCTGTATGAGCGCGATCCGCGCGGCATCGCCAAGAAGGCCGAGGCTTATGTGAAGCAGACCGGCATCGGTGACACGATCTACTTCGGCCCCGAAGCCGAGTTCTTCATCTTCGACGACGTCCGCTTCAGCGCCGATCCGTTCAACACGGGCTTCAAGCTCGACTCGACGGAGCTGCCGACCAACACCGGCACCCAGTACGAGATGGGCAACCTGGGCCACCGTCCGCGCACCAAGGGCGGCTACTTCCCGGTTCCGCCGGTCGATAGCTGCCAGGACATCCGCTCCGAGATGCTGTCGGTCCTGTCCGAGATGGGCGTTTCCGTCGAAAAGCACCATCACGAAGTTGCGGCTGCGCAGCACGAGCTCGGCATCAAGTTCGGCCCGATGGTGACGATGGGTGACCATCTGCAGGTCTACAAATACGTCTGCCACAACGTTGCCCACGCTTACGGCAAGAGCGTAACCTTCATGCCGAAGCCAGTGTTCGGTGATAACGGCTCGGGCATGCACTGCCACCAGTCGATCTGGAAGAACGGCCAGCCGGTGTTCGCCGGCAACAAGTACGCCGATCTCTCCGAGACCTGCCTGTTCTACATCGGCGGTATCCTGAAGCACGCGAAGGCCATCAACGCCTTCACCAATCCGACGACCAACTCCTACAAGCGTCTGGTCCCGGGCTACGAGGCCCCCGTGCTGCTCGCCTACTCGGCGCGTAACCGTTCGGCCTCCTGCCGCATCCCGCACGTGTCCAGCCCGAAGGCAAAGCGCATCGAGATCCGCTTCCCGGACCCGGCCGCGAACCCGTACCTCGCCTTCTCGGCGATGCTGATGGCCGGCATGGATGGCATCATGAACAAGATCCATCCGGGCGAGGCGATGGACAAGAACCTGTACGACCTGCCGCCGGCGGAACTCGCAGAGATCCCGACGGTATGCGCCTCGCTGCGTGAAGCGCTCGACAGCCTCGACAAGGATCGCGCGTTCCTGAAGATGGGCGGCGTGTTCTCTGACGACATGATCGACGCTTACATCGAACTGAAGATGGAAGAGGTCATGCGCTTCGAGATGACCCCGCATCCGGTCGAGTTCGACATGTACTACTCGGTCTAATACCAGCAGTCCGTCACAGCAAAACGACCGAGATACAGGAAGGGCGGCCCTTGCGGGTCGCCCTTTCTTTTGTCCGGTAGCTGACGTCGTTATGCGTGGGCGAGACCTGACATTTTAATGCGCTCTACTCGTCGTGCCGGCTGTCGACCCATCTTTTGACATGCGGAATGCGTGGAACGATCACCGCATAGACTGATGCGATTACGGCGATCACGTACCAACCGATGCCAACGGCCATACCGACAGCGGCGGCAAACCATATGGCTGCCGCGGTGGTCAGGTTTCTGATGGTGTTGTCATCACTTTTGAGGATCATTCCAGCGCCGAGAAACCCCACGCCGGAAACGACCTGAGCCGCAATTCTGGCAGGGCTGTTAGGATCGGCGACTGTGGATATGAATGTGAACAGGCACGCGCCAGCCATCACGAAGCAGTGCGTACTGATGCCGGCGGGCTTGTTGCGGAACTCGCGCTCGACCCCAATCAGGGTGCCGAGTAGCAAGCAGATAGCCAGTTTGATAGCGAATTCATCTTCGTAGCCAGTCAACCAACCAGACATACATACATGCTCCTGATCTTCGTAGTTCGGCAGAGACACTAGCGGCTACTATGGCGATTCTTCGTTTTGGGATATGCGACGCGCACTTGGTGGCGGTGCTTGGCACACAATTCCACAATCCCGCGTCTCGCTAAGGCAGGCTGGAGTGCAAAATCTCTTCAAATTCAGGCAGGTTTGAAAATCGGCTAAGCCCCCGATTTGACGCTGGTCCGGGGGCTCCATCACAGCTGGCCGCATCACTTTCTATCGCATGGCAAGCGTGTTAATCACGCTTAGGATACTTATATACGCTCAGATGATTTGTGCTTCGTGTCAGCCACCTGTCTAACGAAGGGAACCCAATGTCGTTTCTACGTTTGTCCGTTCTTGTAGTCGCCCTGGCTGCGGGCTTGTCGGTGATCGCTGCCGACTTCGCCGATGCGCGCGGCGGCAGGAGCTTTGGCAGTCGCGGAAGCAGGACGTTTATGACCCCGCCGGCGACCAACACGGCGCCGAAGGCCGCGCCGATCGAACGTTCCATGGCCCCGAGGACCGCGCCGGGTGCGAGCGCGCAGCCGGGTGCGGCAACGGGAGCTGCACAAGCCTCGCGCTTTGGCGGCATGCGTGGCCTGCTGATGGGCAGCCTGTTCGCGGTCGGTCTCGCAAGCATTTTCGGTGTCGGCGCACTGGCCAGCGTGCTCGGTTTTGCGCTGCAGTTTCTGCTGATTGCCGGCATCGCCTACCTGGTGGTGATGTTCGTCCGCGGCCGCAATCAGCCAGCGCTTGCCCGCGTCAATGCTAGACAGGGTGGTGGTCGCGCGCCGCAGGGTGCCGCTGCGCCGAGCCGCCAAGCATACGGCGCATCGGCGCCCGCGCCTGTGGTCACGTCGCCGCTGACGATTGGCCAGACCGACCTCGATTCCTTCGAGCGGCTGCTCGGCGAGGTTCACGCTGCCTATAGTCGCGAGGATATCGACAAGCTGGGTGCCATCACGACGCCGGAGATGTTGTCGTATTTCAGTAAGGAACTGTCGGACAGCGCAAAGCAGGGGGTGCGCAATGACGTTTCCGACGTGAAACTGCTGCAGGGCGACATATCGGAAGCCTGGCGCGAGCAGGGCTCGGAGTATGCCACTGTTGCCATGCGCTATTCCCATATCGAGGTGGATGTCGAGCGTGAAACCGGACGGATCGTCTCCGGTGATCGCCACCGCCCCACCGAGACGACGGAATTCTGGACGTTCCGCCGCGACGATCGCACGCGTGCCGAGGGCTGGCAGCTGTCAGCCATTCAGCAAGCCGCGTAGGCCGCGACAGTATTCGCCGTCCGGCACGGCTAAGCGAGCGACATGAGCGAAGGGCGGTCCTGCGGGGGTCGCTGAGGCCATGACGAAAGACCGGACAAAGAACCAGACGTCGGGAACGCCCGCGCCGAAAGCGGGGAGGCCCGACGACACGCGGGGCGTGGTTGATCGCGCCCGATCGGACACGCCCGCGACCACGCCTGCGTCAGATCAGGATGTTGCCGCTTTCGTCAAGCGGATGAAGGCGTTGGCGCCCCAGACCGCGGCTGGCCGGGGGCGCCTGATCTTCGCGATGGATGCCACCATGAGCCGGCAACCGACCTGGGACATGGCGCTCGGGCTGCAGGCGGAGATGTTCGAGGCCGTCAAATCCGTCGGCGGACTGGATGTGCAACTCATGTATTTTCGCGGCAATGGCGAGTGCCGCGCGTCCAAGTGGGTATCCAATCCGGATGCGCTGGCGCGGCTGATGACCAGCGTGTCCTGCCAGGGCGGATATACGCAGATCCGCAAGGTGCTGTCACACGCCCGGCAGGAGGCGGAGGCCAAACGCGTCAACGCGCTGGTCTACGTCGGCGATTGCATGGAGGAGGACATCGACGATCTGTGCGGGCGGGCCGGTGAACTGGCACTGCTCGGCACGCCGGTTTTCCTTTTCCAGGAGGGCTATGATGCCAAGGCAGCGCAAGCCTTTCGCGAAATCGCACGGCTGACGCGCGGCGCCTACTGTCGGTTCGACGCCGGGTCGGCGGCACAATTGCGAGATCTGCTGACAGCGGTGGCGGTTTATGCCGCTGGCGGACGTTCCGCATTGGAGCGGCTGAGTCGCGCGGGGCAGGGCCGTGGCGCGCAGCTTCTGCTGCCGCAGCTCAAGTGAAAGACGACGCCGGATGACGTTCTTTCTTCTGGGATTGGCGGCATTGGCGCTCGGTCTTCTAGCGATGCGCGGTTACGCCAATGCGAACATCGCCGTGCTTGCCCAGCAAATCCGCCTCGTCGGTGGCATTGCCGTTCTGGCCGCCGCCGCCGCGCTGATGCTTCGCGGCGCGCTGTCCTATGCCATGCCGCTGGCGATGTTCGGCATGTGGCTGTTGTCCGGGCGTGGCCTGCCGTTGGGGCGGGCGCAGAAATCGCCGGGGCAGGCCTCTCGTATCGTCACCGACCATCTGGAAATGGAACTCGACCACGATACGGGCAACATGCGCGGGCGCGTGCTCAAGGGCGAGTTTTCCGGCCGCGGGCTGGAAACCATGTCGCCGGCCGAAATGGCGCGGCTGTGGCAGCAGTGCCGGTTCAACGATGTCCAGTCGGCGACTCTGATCGAGGCCTATCTCGACAGCGTACATCCGTCGTGGCGCGAGGACATGGACAGCGCTGGCCAGCGTGCGAGCGGCAATGACAGGCCGCGAGCGGAAACGGTAATGACGCGCGAGGAAGCGCTGGAGGTGTTGGGTCTGGAGCCCGGCGCGACGGAGGCCGAAATCCGGCGTGCACATCGCGAGCTGATGCTGAAGATGCATCCGGACCGGGGTGGTTCCGACTATCTCGCGGCCAAGATCAATCAGGCCAAGGACATTCTGCTCGGCACGTAATGGCGCGTGCCGAGGTTGCTCGTCTACTGCGCGCGGGTGACGAAGCAGTCGATCTGGCGGCGGCGCAGTTCCGAGCAGGTATCAGACGCGACGCGTTGATCGAAACCACCGAAGCGCGCCCTGAAAAGCTGGCGGTTGCCGGAGCGCACCGGGGTCGTAGTCGGCGCGGCGGCATTGAGTAGCCCGGACGCCTGCTGGAGCGCCTGCACGAGCGCCTTTTCGGCTTCCGCCGCTGTGGCGAAAGCGCCGACCTGGATCTGGAAATCGCCGTTTGCTGTGGCGGCAGGGGCTGCGGCGGTCATTGCTGCTGGTGCCATTGCAACGCGCATCGGCGCCGGGGCTGGCGCCATGTGAACCGGCGTCGAAGCGGGGACCGAGCGCGGTTCGGCAACCCGCGGCGCATCCCAGGGCAGCGGCGCCACCGGCGGAGCACCGTGTTGCAAATTGGCAGCCTGCTGTTGGAACGTTGAGGGTGCCATGCCGCGTGCCACGGCGCGCATCGGCTCAGCCGCGAGGCGGGGCTGCTGTTCGCTGCCTGGCGCGCCGAAGGGGTTCGCGGCTGCCTGGATGAAGGTCGGCTGCGGCTGTCGATTAGACGGTTGCATAACGTTTACAGGGCGAACGCGAGCAACTGAGATTGTCGGGCCCGCTTCTGCCGCGGCGGGCTGCGGCGCGGCGTTGGCCTCGGCAACCACGATGGGTTGCGGAGGCGGCGGCGGCGGAGCCGCTGCAACGCGGCGTGCCGGACGATTGGCAGGCGTTGCGCGGGCCATCAGCTTCGGCGGCGGCTTGCGGGTCTTGACCGTCGAGGCCTTGGGCAGCGTCCGATTCAGGAGCTGGCGCATTTCTGCGTTACGGCTGCCGGCGGTGGTGCCGCCGAACACGGCCGCAACGATGTGCCTGTTGCCGCGGCGAACCGAGCTGACGAGATTGAAGCCGGACATGCGGATGTAGCCGGTTTTCAGGCCATCCATGCCCGGGAACGTGCCCATCAGCGAATTGTGCGAGCGATAGGACTTGCCGCGATAGCTGAATGATCGCGTCGCGAACATCGGATAGAGATCGGGGAAATCGTCCTGCAGGCGCAGCGCCAGCGTCAGCATATCGCGTGCCGTCGTGACTTGGTCCCTGTCGGGAAGACCCGAGGCGTTGCGGAACGTGGTATTCGACATGCCGATCGCACGGGCGCGCTCAGTCATGAGCTGCGCGAAGGCCCATTCGCTGCCGCTGATCTGCTCCGCGACGGCGATAGCAATGTCATTGGCCGATTTCACCACCAGCGCGCGGATGGCGTCGCGGACGGCAATCTCGTCGCCAGGATCGAGCCCGATTTTCGAGGGCTGAGCTGCTGCTGCTCTGGGAGAGATCTTGATCGGCGAGGACATGTTGAGCCGTCCGCGCTCGAGCTCTTCAAAAAGCATGTAGAGCGTCATGATTTTGGTCAGCGAGGCCGGATGTCGTATCGCATCTCCGCCAGCGCTATGCAGCACCTGACCGGTATTGCCGTCGATCACCATGGAGGCGCGGCGAGCGGGCGACGCGTCGGCGGTCTGGGCCATCAGAAGTGATAAAAGCATGGCTGCTGCGACAAGCGTGGCGGTGAGGCTGGCTCGCGCGCGATCTGAAGTGCTGGGCCGCATACGCATAACTCGACTTCGGGCAACCGCTCGGGATGGATTTCCCAGAGCCGTGGCGGGTCTCAGGGCCGCTTTCAGGGGTACGTTGATTGGCATACACCTAAAAAACAGCGGTTTGGGGCACCTTTGCGGCGCTCAGTCGCCCTCCCAAACGACAGGCAGCCGCTTAGGCCCAGCGTATCGGCTCATTCCTAGGATGAGGTTAAGACCAACGGGCCCGCTGAACGGTTTGCTCGCCGGACTGGAAGCAAGCGCGGTGTTTGTTGCTGGCGTGATCTTGACGTGGGCGACTTTCAGCCTATCTTTTCCCATGCAACACAGGGGTGGATTGGCGCTTTTGGTAATTCCGCCGGCACTTCAGGCTTCCAAAAACCTAGTGAAGAAAACAACGACGACGCTGGTCGCGGCGGCTTTTGCTAATGCCGGAAGCAGGGGCGGCGCTTGCTGGAGTCGTTCCGGGAAACAGGTTGCCGGGGGTGTGCCTGGAAATCCGGACGTGTCGCGCAAGAAATTGGGTGGGGCTGTATCGCTTGAGCCTTTTTTGCGTCCATTTGCCCGGGATGATGCAAGGCCGGTGGATCGCTTCGCTACAGCCTTGCGTATTATAAGCGCAGTCGCAGAGGGGGATTGCCGTACCCCAGTGGTCGCGTAACAATGCGCGTGAATGCTCGGCAGCAGGTAGTTGATGGAAGGAAGGGACGCTTCAGACGCGGAGCGTGTGGAGCCAACTATGAAGATCGGAGCAATGGCGAGCAACGGCGGTGGCCCCGATAAGAATGGGCCGGACAAGGGTGGACCTGATAAAGGCCCGGACAGAGGCCATGAAGAAGATGGTCGCACCGGACTTGTTACAAAAACGCGCCCAAAAACAAAACGGCCGCATCTTTATAAGGTGCTGCTTCTCAATGACGATTACACGCCGATGGAGTTCGTCGTGCATGTGATCGAGAAGTATTTCAACAAGGGGCGGGAAGAAGCCACGCGGATCATGCTGCATGTCCACCACAAGGGCGTCGGTATGTGCGGCGTATACACCTATGAGGTTGCCGAGACCAAGGTGACGCAGGTTATGGATTTCTCGCGTCAGCATGGCCATCCTCTACAGTGCACCATGGAGAAGGAGTAACGCGCCCTTGCCCTCGTTCTCACAAAGTCTCGAAG
>JAEZBU010000172.1 GCA_023426855.1 Pseudomonadota bacterium
TCGCCCGTGCCTACAGCGGAAAGCGAAAGGTGATCCGTTTCATCGGCCACTTCCACGGTTGGCATGATCAGGTGACCGCCGGCTCGAATTCCCATTTCGATGGTGGCGTTCCGGCGGGCGTCCTGCCCGGCATCGTCGAGGAGACCATCCTGCTGCCCGCCGACGATCCGGCGCGGGTCGCCGAAACGCTGGCTGAGCGCGACGACGTCGCTGCCGTGCTGCTCGAACCATCGGGCGCGGCTTGGGGTCAGGTCCCGCTGCCCACCGGCTTTCTCCAGGCGTTGCGCGACAGCATCGCCAAGCATGGCGTGACGCTGATTTTCGACGAGGTGATCACGGGCTTTCGCTGGTCGAAGGGTGGCGCGCAGGGCCGCTACGGCATCACGCCGGACATGTGCGTCATGGCCAAGATCGTCGCAGGCGGTATGCCCGGCGGTGCAGTCGGCGGCCGAGCCGAGATCATGGACCAGCTCGATGCGGCCGCCGCCAAGCGCGAGGGCCGCGAGAAAATCCCGCATCAGGGCACCTTCAATTCCAACCCGATTTGCGCCGCCGCGGCCGTCGCGACCCTGTCATTGAGCGAGACCGAGGATCTGCCAGCCCGGGCCGAGGCGACGGCGGAACAGATCCGCGCCGGTTGGCGCCAGATCCTCGTTGAAGAACAGATCCCCTGGGGCATCTATGGCGAGGCTTCGGCCTTCCTGGTGTTCCAGAACCCGAACAAGCTCGCCATCGATCCGGCGACCTTCGATCCGCATACGCTCGGGTTCACCGGCCTGAAAGGTGCCCGCAACCCAGATCTGTCGCATCGGTTACGGATCGCGCTGCTGGCCAACGGCGTCGACGTCATGGGGGCACCGGGCGGCTTGGTCTCCGCGACGCATGGCCCGGAAGAGGTCGCGCGCACGCTGGACGGTTTCCGCAACGCTGTGCGCTGGATGAAGGCCGAAGGCGACATCTGAAGACTGCTGATGGTGACGCCGCAGAGGTTCACGATCCGGCAACCGGAATAGGCTAGGATCACCCGTTATAATTGCAACCGCTGACTGCACCGCCTCATCCGCGGTGGGTTGGCGTTTGCCTGGAAAACCGCGATCCCGGTCTTGTCCCTCGCAACCAACGCACGGGGCAATGTGTTGGGTCTCGTGCCGTCGTTATCAAACACCCGTCAGTCCCGGGACACCTCATCGGGTTGCGACAACCGGGAACTGCTCGAGACCGCCGTCGCAGATCGCGAGCCTGCATGAAAGCCGTACTCGTCACCGGTGGCGCCGGATATATCGGATCACACGCCTGCAAGGCCCTCGCCCGCGCCGGCTACCTGCCCGTGGCCTACGACAACCTGCATACCGGTCACGCCTGGGCAGTGAAGTGGGGTCCGTTCGAGCAGGGCAATATTCTCGACCAGGCACGACTGCGCGAAGTGATGGCACGGCATCGGCCGATTGCCGTCATGCACTTCGCGGCGCTGTCCAACGTCGGCGAGTCCACGCGCGATCCGGGCGCCTACTACCGCAATAACATCGGCGGCAGCCTTAACCTGCTGGAAGCCATGCGCGAAGAAGGCATCTCCCGCATCGTATTTTCCAGCACCTGCGCAACTTACGGCATCCCCGATGTCGTGCCGATCCCGGAAACGGTCGCGCAATTGCCGGTCAATCCCTACGGCCAATCCAAGCTGGCGACCGAGCGCCTCCTCAGTGATTTCGAGGCAGCGCACGGCGTAAAATACGTCGCGTTGCGCTATTTCAATGCAGCCGGCGCCGACCCGGATGGCGAGATCGGCGAGTTGCACATCCCCGAAACGCATCTCATTCCGCTGACGCTGGAAGCCGCGCGGCGACAAACCACGCCGCTGACTATCTTCGGCACCGACTACGAGACCCCCGACGGCACCTGCATCCGCGATTACATCCACGTCAACGATCTCGCCAGCGCGCATATCCTGGCGTTGCAGATGCTGGAAAACGGCGGAAATTCCGACGCTTTCAATCTCGGTACCGGCACCGGCTATTCCGTGCGCCAGGTTATCGACACCGCATCCGCCGTCACCGGCCTCACCGTTCCTGCCATTACGGCCGCGCGCCGCGCCGGAGACCCGCCCGTGCTGATCTGCGATGCCCGCAAGGTTACAGGCGCGCTTGGCTGGAGGCCCCAGATCACCGATCTGACCCGCATCGTCGAAACCGCATGGGCGTGGCACAGCACATGCACGGTGAAGTGAGTCTGTCCCCATTCATTAACACAATCGTGGGCATGCCCGATTAGAATGTCCCGACCGATTTCGATGCTGGGGAGCCTTTTCACCGCTCTGGCATCGCGCATCAGCATTTGATCGACTTGAATGTGCTGGGATTTTGTTGCTCGCTTAGCAGTACGTTGGCATGGGCCCGAGTATTACCGCGATAGCGTTGGCATTGATTGCACAGGGTCTCGCATTCTGCGTGATCCTGTATGCGCGCCTGGGCGGCACACGCGCATTCTTCGTTTGGACGCTGAGCCTCTTTCCGCTCTTTCTTTTATCGAATGGTTTTCTGACGCTGGCCATCGCCGGGGTAGCGATACTGGCGCTGGCGCCGATTAAAGCGAGCCACCGGATCGCGTTTTACATTCTCGTCGTTCCGGCAGTTCCCTTTTATGTCCAGTTTGATGTGCCATTTCCCGGCATCAATTACCTGATGTCGCTCAACCACCAGCGGATCGCGGCCGTTGTGATCCTGCTTCCACTGCTGTTCTATCCCGGCGAAAAGCGCGCCAAGTGGGGATTTTTCGACTTCGCTTTGATCGCCTACGCGATCTACTCGGCGGTCATGGTGGCGCTTTCCGTCAACGTTACAGGCGGCCTGCGCTACCTGATGGAACAGCTTCTTCTTCTCGTCATCCCGTATTTGGCGATCGTTCGCTCGTTGCACACCACGGATGATCTCGAAGACACCCTTCGCGCTTACCTATCCTGCTCGGTCATTCTGGCCGCGATCGCATTTATTGCCACGCTAAAGCAGTGGGATTTTTATTCGCTTCCGAATAGTGGCACAGCTTTCGCCGTAGCCGACTATAGAGGCGGCTATCTGCGTATTGCCGGTGTCGCCAACACACATTCCCTCGGCTTTCATCTCGCGGCTGCGCTGCTTCTCGTCGAACACCTCAAAACCCGCATGAATTGGTCGTTTATCACGAGCGTCGCACTGCGCGGGCTTTTGCTCATCGGCGTCCTGGCAACGAGCTCCCGAGGCGCGCTCGCAGGCTTGGTCATCGGATACGGCGTATATTTCGTATTCATGCTGCGCAGCGCGTTCGTCTGGTTTCTTGCGGTCCTTCTGGCGATCGGCGCAGCGACAATCGGCGGCTACTGGTTGCTCCAGGCCGATCACTCGGCGTTCGATCCTTATGGAACGTTCAACTATCGCCAGGAACTGGTCACCACGTCGCTGGCTTACATGCGCGAGCATTTGCTGTTCGGCGATCTTCACTTTCTAGCCAGCGGCCGCTTCGATCATCTCGTGCAGGGACAAGGTATCGTCGACGTCACGAACCTCTATCTCCAGATCGGACTGGTCTTCGGCCTGATCGGGCTCGGCCTGTTCTTTACGATTTACGCGGGCACTGTGGTTCTGTTGGCATTTTCTGCCCGATTTGCTGCCGCCGATCCAATCTATGCGACGTTGAATCCTGCCATTCTGGCCTGTCTCATCGGTTGGCTCGTGCTTGTTGCAACCACGAGCGATGTCGCCCTGACCATACATTTGGGAATACTGTTCGCAGCGTTCGGCCGATGCGCCCTCACCATCGCCCACCGACAACACCAGCTTGCGACGGCCCATCATCCTGATGCAGTTGCACCGATCGGTCTGGCGCGCACGTAGTTTTCCGTGCACCTGAAGGCGGCGGCCGTTTGGCTGGCTTCTTATCCAAACACCAGCGCTGCCGTTACCAGCACCGCTTGGCCCATCAGATATCCAATGGGCCACCCGAGCAGAATGACCACCTCATAGCGAAGATCGTTCAGTCCGAGCTGCTTGTTCAGAATGTAATAGAGCGGAACTATTCCGAGCTGATGCAGAGCGATCGCCCAGATCGCCCCCTCTACACCGTACAGATGAAACCCGATCGGCATTCCAATTGCCAGCGCCAGAAATCGCACGGTGCTGGCCGCCGTCTGGTACTTCGGTTTTCCCATCGCCAAATAGGCAACACTGAAAATCCCGTATCTCGTGAGCGCCACCGAGAACGACAGGATCTGCAGCATCCGCCCAGCACCCTCGTACCGATCGTCGTACAGGAGCGAGATAATCGTCGGTGCAAGGACGAACAGCCCGCCGGCAACGACCAGATACCACAGATCAAAAGGCACTCGGATGCGTCGCAGCTTGCGGGCCACTTCGCCCTGACCGGCACGATGCGTCTCGCTCAAAGCTGGCAGGATCACGCTCTCAGAAAGACGCCCGACCACGCCCTCAGCAATCTGACTGAAGCTCAGCGCGATGGAATATAGCCCCAACGTCGCGGCGGTGACCAAAGCACCCAGCACAGCACGGTCCGAGTTGAACGCCAGTACCGAGGTGACTGACGAAATCATGATCCAAATGCCGAACTTATAAATCTCCCGCCACGCTTCGTTATCCCAATGGAATGCGTTTCGGATACCAGGCAGGACGACATGGCTGAGAGCGGTCGTTACGACGGCCGCGGCCAGGCCGGCCACGACCAGCGACCAGATCGATCGGGTCATCAGCCCGATGACGATCATCAGAACGAGCCCACATAACTGCCCGATCAGTTCGATCGTCACGACCCGGTTCAAACTGATGTTGCGGCTGGCTGTGATGTGGTTGGTCGACTGAAAGCCGGTGATCACGCTCGATAGAGCGGCGACCACCAGGACATACGGCAATTCCGGCGCGGCCCAGGCCGTATCACCGCTCAGCATGCCGGCATTGGCCAAGCCGATGAGCCCGCCGGCAAAAAGCAGGCTGATGCCCCAAATGGCAACGCCGCGGATGATCTGGACAGTCCAGGCGGTATTGAGAAATTCCGAATTATCGCCATTCCGGCTTTGGATGACGACGGTGCGGACGCCGATGTCGGACAAATTCAGCAGCATGACCTGAATCATGAGCACGATGCTCATGAGGCCGAACATCTCCGGCACAAGCAGGCGCGTCATGATGAGATTGCCGCCAAGCCGGATGATCTGGCTCACCACGTGGGCGACGACGCTCACGCTGGCGGCTTTGGCCAATCGGCTTTGCTTGAATTTCTCACCGAGCCCCAAGAGGCTGGACCAGTATGATGCGGCCAGGCGCATTGATGGCACCAATTCTCCCATTCCAGGACGCGCCGTTACACGCGGCGGATGAAATCCGTCAGCGCATCGGGCCGGCCACGTTACAACGCAAGTGGTTACCACGCCGGAAAACCGGCCCGGCAACGCAAAACGCGCATCATCTGCCTGTGCGGATGATGCACGCTCTCGCAGTCATCGGATTATCGCGTCAGAACGGATCAATAGGCGCGGGTGGCACCCGATTGCGCACCGGATCTCCGGCCTCCCGTCGCGACGGACGGCGTGGCGACGGCAGCGGCTTCGATCATGCGCTGAGCAATGGCCGCGGCGCTGCTCGTATTCGGTCCGGACCTCTCCATGGCCATGGCAGGGCTGCCTGCCGGCGGCGTTTCAGACACGATCAGCACGTCGCCGGGAAGGATCTCCGAAAATACGGTGGCAGCCATCGTCTGCACACCGCTCTTGCCATCCCGTGCAATGTGATAGCTCAAACGCATGATGTCACTCTGGTTGGCTTCGCCAACGCGGACATTGGCCGCGAGCTCCAGTTGCGAGACCTCGCGCTCCAGCGCTTCGATACGCTCATTCAGCGCCGAACGCCTTTCCTGCGGCACCATGGCCAACTGCTGCTCCACAGTGCTGACGCGGGCGCGCGCACGCTCGAGCAAAGCACGGGTCTCAGCGGCGCGGACTTCGCTGGCCAGCAACTCCGACTGCTGGCTGAGATAGCGGCTCTTCGAGACCAGCTCACGCTCGCGCAGGTTTTCGATATTCGCCAACTGGGCGCGGGTGATTTCGAGCTGCTCGATGACAGCCTTTTCCTGAGCTTCGCCCGCAGTAACTTCCCGCTTGGCGGCTTCGAGCTCGCGCTGCAGTCCGACCAACTGCGTCTGAACCATCTGCCGCTGCTCGGTCAGGATCCCATTCTGGCGATCGGCCAGCGTCATCAATGCCCCGCGCGTTGCCTCGGGTACACTGAGCACCAGCGCAGTCATGCGGTCGGTCGCCTCGGCAACGTCGCCACCATCACGCTCCGCCTTCAGGCGCGCGAGCTGGGCCTGCATGAACATAAGTTGTGTCTGCGCCTGCTGCCGGCTCATGCCGCGAGACGCACTGCCCTCGCCAGCTTCAGGACGAATGAGGCCACGGGCCAGGGAGATTGCCTGGATGATCTTCAGCCCCGGACGCCACTCGTTCGCGCCGGGCTCGGCGACATGGCCTACGATGAAGTACGGACGGAAGGTCATCACCTCGACCGCGATCGCGACGTCCATCCGCATCAAAGCCCGCAGCTTCTGGGCGAGAAGCGTTTCAAGGTCGGCGGATGTCATGCTGCCGACGTCGATCCGCCCAAGGCGCGGGAATGAGAACGAGCGGTCCGGATCGATGCTGTATTCGCCGCCGAGATCACTCGCGCCCCAAACCCGGACACGGATGCGTTCAACCTGGGACATATCGAAGGACGCCGCCCGTGTCGCTTCGGGACTGGGCGCAGTTGCAGGCGCGGCGGCGTCCTGCGCGATGCGCATATGCGGCTCGGATGCTCTGACAGCTTCGGGACCTGTCACCCGAACCGTCGATGATGCTTCAACACTTGCCAACGTGTTCAGACGCGGCTCACCGACGGCCTGACCATTGGACACGGCGCCGGGAATGCAAACTGCAACGAACAAGGGGGACACAAATGCGAGGACGCGCCGAACCGCGGCGCCGCGTACAGTTCCAGTCACCTGCTTACTCTCCCCTACGCATTACCATTGCCGGATCACTGGCCGCTCGTGCGGAAAGCCAGATTTGATCACATACAAGGGTTGAAGCAAGTTGCGTGCCACTATTGCGCAGCTTCACATCAGTAGTAGGAGCTTAGGATGGCGTTCGCAATATCAATCTTAAGAAATTGTTAACCATGGTTAACCCTGCAACTGAGCCCTAGAGTGCCCCTCCCGGTTTCATACAGTTAAGCCGTGGTCAGCATGTTTCCTGTGCTGTGACGCCTGACTGCGGATCACTGCTGACGACCTGCCAAACCAGGCACTGCAACGTCCTCGCGACCGCCTCCCCGACCATGGACGGAACCGGCAAGCCGACCGGCGATTGGCCATAAAGCGTGGCGAAGTGCACCAGCGCCACAAAGTAGATCCCGAGCGCGCTCAGGTGGATATCGTCATGGCCACGCGACGCATCCCTGGGCTTGAGCCGCGCCACGATTGCCGCGGGATCGATATCCTCAGCCTCAGCGCTCAATGGCCAGTCGCTCGGCCAGTTTTCATAGGGATTGGCAAACAGATCGGCCAGGGTGAGGCGACTGCCATCCGGCATGACGAAATCGTCCGTCGACTGAGGCGCTTTCAGGCGATCCCAGAGCGCGACCATCGCCTGTCCCGCAGGTATGATGTAGATCGGATCTTCGATATCGCAGCCGCCATTGCTTTTCGTCGCCCAGCCGAGCCGGGCGAACCAGCCCGGCTCCCGCACCTGTGCGCGCGCGCCTTGGGCCACCAGTTCCTCCCAATCCTTTCGCTGCGCAACCATTTCGGCGCGCCAGTCAAAACGATGCGCAGGCGGGAACTTCGAGTATGGATCGGCACCCTGCAGATTGACCCAGGTCTGATACAGATAAACCCGCGATGACGAGTTTACCGATTTCAGAGCGCAATAGAACCGGCGCAGATAATAGGAACTGTATTCTCCTTTGAGCGCAGCATGAACGGGCAACGCCTCGGTCAGCACGAGCGTGTCGTACTGACCGGCAGTTGCCTCGAATTGCTCTCGTTTCGGCACCATGGCGGAAGCATCGCGTGTATAGCCGTGCGGCTTGCCGCGCCACAACGCAGACATGGGCGAGCCCCAAAGCGTATGGTCACCCATGCGATAGCCGAGACCACGCGCGTGCGCGAAACGGCCGACGAGCGACATCAGGGTGATCTCGCCCCACTCCGATTGAGCCTTGGTTTCGACAAGGCTGTGACCGACCCAGTACACGGATATTCCGGATTTCGGCTTCATGTCTGAGATAACCGGGCTGCCCATTCTCGTTGGAGTTTCGCTTGCGGTCGTATTGGACGCGCTGGCAAGGACGCCGAGCGGCAACACGCAAAGACCGAGAAGCCCTGCTGCTACCCGACGAAATCGAGCGTTCAATCGCATCTTCCCGGTCAGGGCCTGCCTCACCTCCGTCATCACTTGTATTCGATCAACGCGGTTGCCTTTCCGCGGAGATGGTTGGCATGAAACGTCAACAAACCAACCGCCTCGGGGAACTTGGCAAGCACTGTGTAGAACGCAGACCAGAATGGAATGCGTGACGCGCTACGTTTTCGCATATAGAGCCGCGCAACCTGCAGCGGATAAACGAGCGCCAGAACGAGCATCCATGGGCTGACGAGAAGCACCCCCGCCAGGATCAGCGCCGGAATAGCCACGCCCCAAAGCCAGATGCGGCGCGTCTCTCGCACCCAATGGCCGGTGGACGCACCATGCAGATCAACCCCTTCGGCGAAGGCATGACCGCTGCGCACCGCACGCTTCCACCATTGCGAAAACCGCGTCATCGCCGCGTCATGAACCGTCATCGGCAGCGCCAGACGCACGATCCGCCAGCCACGCTGCCGCAAGCGAATGCAAAGCTCCGGCTCCTCGCCTGCGATCAGCGTCTCGCGATAACCGCCTACCTCGCGGAGCGCCGCTGTGCGGAACATGACGTCACCACCGCAATACTTCGCCTCTCCCGCGGGCCCGTCCCATTCCTCGTCGCACAAGGCGTTATAGATCGATGCATCCGGAAAGCGTTCGCGCCGCCGACCGAACACGGCGCCGACCTCCGGATGCGCGAGCAAAGACCTGCGCGCAGAAGCGAGCCAGCCGGCCTCGATTTCACAATCGCCGTCAACGAACTGGATCAGCGCCGGTTGTTCCGGCTGTTGTAGCAAATAGGCCAGGCCGGCATTCCTGGCGCGCGCCGCGGTGAACGGCAGCGACATATCGAGCGCGACCACGTCAGCGCCCTCCGCGCGCGCCATGTCGCGTGATCCATCGGTTGAACCGGAATCCACATAAATCACCCGCGCGCCGAGTGTGACCGCTGAGCGCAGACAGCGGCGCAGACGCTCGCCCTCATTGCGGCCGATCGCAATGACGGCAACGTCGTCGAGCTCGCTGCCTTGAGGCGCCACGCTTACTGCCCTTCGCTGTGTTGCGCCGGTCGCGGCCAGATCGCGCAATGACGCGCCAGATCAGACAAAAAGCGCTCGGGAACCTCGGCCGGCTGGCGGCGCAGCGTTGAAATCACCTGACGGCCAAGCGTACCCGCAGCAAGTGCGGCATCAGCCAGGATTGTCGTGAAGCGACCATGCTGCTTTTCAAAATAGCGCCGCCGCGATTCAAACCAATAGGAGGCACGACGGCGAACGCGATTGCTGCGATCGGTTACCCCACTGCTGGCGCCGACCAGATGAACAACGCGGCTCTCCGGAACAAACCAGCATTCCCACCCCGCCCGGCAGGCGCGGTGACAGAAGTCGGTTTCCTCGAAATACAGGAAATAGCCTTCGTCGAGCAGCCCGATCCTCTCCAGCACCTCGCCACGGATCAGCATGCTGGCCCCGGAAACCCAATCGTAGCGCTGTTTCTGGCGGTTCGGAGATGGCGCAACGGCATACTTCTGCAGCAGCCGCGTGACCGGCCCGAGCCGCAAACTGCCCTCGAACTCGCTCGCGATTGTATGAAACCTGAAGGTCGAGCATTGCTGGGTGCCGTCTGGATCTTCCAGGCAGCTTCCGGCAATACCGACGCGCGGACGCTGCGCCATGAAGTCGAGCAGTGCCGTCAGGGCACCCGGCCGCACCACCGTATCGGAATTCAGCAGCCAGACGTAATCCGCCGCGCCATTACGGCACTCATAATCACGAATTGCCGCATTATTTCCATATGCAAAACCGCCGTTCCTCGGCAACGGCAGCAGTCGCGCCCAGTTCGACCAATCGTTTTCCTCAATCGCGGCAGCTATAACCGCGCCCGATCCATCCGGCGACGCATTGTCCGCCACGATCACCTGCGCGCCCGGATGACCGCTGAGTTCGCTTTCCAGCGCGCGCAGACAATCAATCGTCAGCCCCGCCGTGCAATAGTTAACAATTGCGATCATCACGGTGGGCGCCCCGTTTCCGGCATTCCCGACGTGTGGAGACTGCAATGAGGAAGTCATACATCTAATCCGCATAACTGGTCCGGCCAGCCGGACGCGTGCCGACATTTACATCACGCAACAACAAGATTCGTGCCAAGGCGGGTGAGAACATCCCGTCACTCGACGGCCGCGCGCCAATATGATTGCGCTATTGTAAAAACAGCCACTGCGTGCGGATATCCGGCGTCAGACGCAGCACATAGCCCTGCTCGGTTTCCTCGAACGGCATCGGATGCAGCTTGCCATCGCGATCCGCTTTGAAAGCCTTCAGCCCACTGGCAGCGCGAATGCGAATTTCTCCCTCGACGGGCTCCGTGCGATAGGGCAGGCGCCCGCCCGGGCTCGGCGTTGACTGCGCGGCGAGCGAGATCATCAGCTTCGCCGATTGCGCAACGGCCGCATCGTCCAGACTTTGCACCGCTACGCTGGCACTCGGCGTCGTCAAAGCGATCGAAACATCGCGCAAACTGACCGTATGACCGCCGAGCCATCCGCTCGCGACCTGCGATTTATCCGTATTGAGCGTGAATATACCGCTGCTCCAATCGCGACACAGCTCGCCGGTATCGGAGCACACTTTGCTCGTCCCTTCCCCGATCGCGTCATAATCAGGGTCGGTGATTTGTTTGACGCCCGGAGCGGCTGGCGCAGACTGCAACCAAGGCAGCGAACTGATCTGAGGCATGCGAATCCTGAACTTCGACTTCTCAGTCAGTGTCCGGATCGCCCGGGACGTCCGCGCGTTCGTTTCGCGGCCCGAAAATACATCCGGCGACAGGGCCAGCTCATATGACGTCGCGGCCGGCTTGACGTGCCCAGCCCGAAACAACAAAGCGGCTGCGGGCATCATCGCCATCATCGCGGGATCACTGATCGCTTCCCAGTTACCGGCCTGACTGCCGCCGAGCAGAGGCGACTGCGTATAAGCATACTGAAGCAGTGCATTCCAGCCTTGCAGGCTTGCAACCGAGGCAAGATGGGCGGGAACCTGGAACCGATCAAATACGGGAAAGGGCTCGACGTTCCACTCGCTGACCGAAAACGGCTTACCCGAAACCGAGCCACCGGACATCCAGCTCACCAAGTTTGCAGCGTAGCGCGGATCTCCCGAAACGTCGTCGGCCCGGCCATAGGCGTGCGCGTCCACCATGTCGCCTTGAGACAACGACGGCAAACCGGCAACGCTCATTTCACCCCAATAGCTGGTGCCGATGATCGGCACTTTTACGCCTTCATCGCGGAGAAACTTGGTAACGTCGCTGAAATACGCATGCTCGAGGTCGGACAGAAACAGCTTCGATGGGCCGAATTCCCAGCTTCGCCAGACTTGGTCGTAGTCGAGGTTTTTGTCGACGGCGAATTTTCGCGCAAGCGCGATGTATTGTTCGGTATGCCAGGGCACATTCTTATCGGGCAGCAGGCTATTCCCGAAATGATGCGTCAGATCGTTCTCATTGGTAATGAGGACGGTAACAATCGCCGGGTCGTCCTTGTAGGCCAGTCCCGTATGTGGATTGACGTGCGCCAGATAAGCCGAGGCAAACTCCCGCATCCGCGCTTTCAGGCTGTCATTGACAAACAGATAACCCTGCATCCCGGTGCGTTTGCCCGGACGGTTCGCAATCTCGGAAAATGCTTCAATGTCATCGTCCCCTGACAATTCCCGCCCGACATGCAGGTCCAGCCAGACGTAGATGCCCTCGTCCTTCAGCGCCTTGATCCACCGGTCAATCTGTTCCATGGCATGCGGGTCGAGTGTTCTTGTTCCCTTGGCGTCCCGACCGAACACATTGGGCTGCGCCCAGTGCGAGTCGTGATGATGAATACGCACGAGGTTGAAGCCGAGCTGCGATAACCGTCGCGCTTGCGCACGCACGATCGCCGGGTTACGATACTGGAATATTCCGCCGGCCGATAAATTCGTTCCCCAGAAGCGTGCTTTTGTACCGTCCGCGAAAACCAGATCCTCGCCGGAGGCGCGCAGAAAACCACGCTTTCCGGCCGGCTTGTCGGCCGCGTTGAGATGACTCAGATCAACAGGCGTTCGGTTCCAATGCAGATCATTTGCCCACCACGCGTCCGACGGCTGCGCCAAACGCTCTGCTGGCGCCACATCAAACTTTCCCGCGAATGACACCCGCATGCGCACGTCGACATTATCCACCTGCACATTCCGCTGGACTAGATAAGCGCGAATTTCATTCTCGTTGCTCCGCTCGAATTCCAACTCGGCAACCGGGTGGTCAAACGCGACGACGAGTTCAGCCCCGTCAGGATCGAGCGCCAACGACCAGCCCATTTTATCCGCCCGCAATTGCGGAACCGGCGCGAAACCTGGCCGGCTGATAGCCAACGGAGATACCCTGAAGACGATTGCGCCAAACATGTCATTGGCGCCGTCAACGGACTCTTTGAGTTGAAACTCCCAGGTCCCAGTTCCGCCCGGAGAGGTTTCGACGTTTCCCGAAATCGTCAAGCCGTCGCGCAAATCACGCGTATTGAACGTATAGCGCCGTGCCGGTTCGGCAACCTCGCTCACCGTGGAAAGCGCTGCCCATTGCCAATCGCCGCGCCAAAACTGGAAACTGG
>JAEZBU010000183.1 GCA_023426855.1 Pseudomonadota bacterium
GCGGCGGCTGATGATGGGGGCGAAATAGGATCGACGAGGGTGTAAAGGGCATTCTTTCGCTCGGCATGGTTCCGCCGTTATCGGGCCGCCAGAATAGTTGCAAACGACAACTATGCTGAGACTGCTCTCGCTGCGTAATGCGGCGCGAAAGGTCTAAATCGAAGCCCTGATCCTTAGCCGGGTCAGGCGCGGTTCGGAGGGCACCGGGCAACAGAAGCCCTCCACTCGTCAACTCCGCCACCCGGTCTTCGCGGGCGGCGTCAAGGAACTGCCTCATCCCTCATGAGCAGCGAGCGCATGATCGATTACGAAGCACTGGCGCAAGACGCGATGCGCGGCGTCATACGAACGGTACTGACCCGCATCACAAAGAGCGGGCTGCCGGGCGACCACCATTTCTATATCTCCTTCGACACACAGGTGCCGGGCGTGATCCTGTCCAAGCGCCTGAAGGAAAAGTATCCCGAGGAGATGACCATCGTTCTCCAGCATCGCTTCTGGGATCTGGCGGTCTCCGATGAACGCTTCGAGGTCAAGTTGACCTTTGACGGCATTCCGGAACGCCTGATCGTCCCGTTCGCGGCGCTGAAGGTGTTCTTCGACCCGAGCGTGCGCTATGGGCTGCAGTTCGAGGCACCGGACTTCGGACCGGACGCCATCTCCCACCCGCAGTCCGGACGCAGCGATTCGGTTTCGCCAGCCGCCGCGCAAGGTACCACTGCATTCCGCAGCTCCAGCCGCGCTCCGACCGAGCGCAAGCCGCGTGCGGCGCGAAAGCCACGCACCGAGAAGGTGAGCGAGCCGAACTTGAGCTCACTGGAGGCGGGCGACACGCAAACCGCGGTGCCATCCACGAAATCGCGCTCGGACGAGATCAAGCCCGCGGCCAAGGCAGACGAAGCCGAACCCGTCGTGCTCAATCCGCCTGCTCCGTCCAGCGCTGAAATCGTCAGCCTCGACGCGTTCAGGAAGAAGTAACCAAACCGAACGCCTCCTGTCCTTTCGTCGGACGCGCGGTGGCATATCCGCGTCAGGGCATCTGCACGACCATCATCCGGCTTTGAAATCGCGGCATTCTGTGTTCGCATAGGAGCTACGATGGTTCGTCAGCTAAGGAGCGCGGCGCATGACTGCAAACGGCCTGTTCACTGGCGAGCGCGCACTCGTTACCGGCTCTGCATCGAGCATCGGGCGCGGCATCGCGATGGCCTTGGCGCGGGAAGGTGCGAACGTCATCCTTGCCGACGTGGATATGGAGCGCAATGCTGCCGTTGCGCGCGAGATCGGCAACCTTGGCACCACGCCGGAAACCATCACCGTCGACCTCTCGCAGCCCGATGGCTGGAAGGAAGTCATCAGCGCTATTGATGGCAATGTGCCACATATGATGGTGCACGCCGCGTCGCCGCCGCGGATGGACAGCGACACGCCGCTGACGGTCTCCGAGGCCACCTGGGATGCGATGCTGACGACCAACCTTCGCACGGGTTTTTTCCTCGGTCGCGAGATCGGCGCGCGCATGCGTGAGGCTGGCATCAAGGGGCGGATGTTGTTTGTGACGTCCTTGCATGCTGAAACGCCACGCAACCTTGCCCATTACTCGGCCGCCAAGGCCGGCACGACCATGGCCATGAAAGAACTGGCCCGGGCGTTGGGACCAGCCGGTATCCGCGTCAACGCGTTAGCTCCTGGCGCAGTACCCGGCGGAGGTGCGGCCAACATCGATGACAATTTCAAGCCCAAACAGAAGATCGCTCTACAGCGCTTCGGCACCCCGGATGACATGGCGGGCATGGCCCTCGCACTGCTGAGCAATCGGTTCTCGGGCTATGTCACCGGCATCACCGTGCCGGTGGATGGCGGTCTCGCGTTGTTCAACTGGATTCCCGCGCCGGACCAGACCTGATCCGGCGATCCGCCGCGACCATCGACGAAACGCATTGCCCGCGACAGAACGGACGCAACACGTTTGCAAGAGTGCCGAACATGCTGTCGTCGGAAATGATCAGAACGCTGGAGAAGCAGAGGCTCGGATTCACCGCAACGGTGTCAGCAGACGGGCGACCAAACCTCTCACCGAAAGGAACGTTCGTCGTTATAGACGACAAGACAATCGCCTTCGGTGAAATTCGCTCACCTCGAACCTTGGTCAATCTGCGTGCCAATCCCCGCGTTGAAGTCAACTTCGTTGACCCGCTGTCGCGAAAGGGGTTTCGCGCCAAGGGGCACGCGACCATCGCCGCCTCCGACACGACTTTGTATCGGGAGCATATCGGCCGCTTCGATCGATGGGGCGATCTTGCGAAGCGCATTCGACATATCGTCTTGATCTCCGTCGACGAGGCCAGCCCGGTTACAACACCCGCTTATGATCTCGGAGCGACCGAAGCGGATTTGCGCAATCAATGGGCGAGCACACTGCTTTCGGAAGACTAGAATCCTTCCGATTCAGATGGAAACGGAGACGTCAACCGAGCCACAGTTGTCATGCCGGGCCTTGTGCCCGGGATCCATCTCTCGGCTGGCATCGACACGTGCAGTTGGGTGGATCCCGGTGACAAGCACCGGGATGACTAGGAAGAGACAACATTCGACCTAAATCGGAAATACCCTAGCCTCATGTCGGCGGAGCTACGTGCACAGGTTTGTAGATTTCACTGACAATTTTGGAACCTGGGTCGTATTCTGGGGACCGGAAGGCGGCGAACGCAACGAGCCAGTTTCGGTTGCGGTCGGCGCCGCACCATCCACATCACGTCTCAATCAATCGGGAAGAAAACGCCATGATCTATGAGCTTCGCGTTTACAACTGCTGTCCAGGCCGCCTGCCTGCGCTGCTGAAACGCTTCGAACACACGACGTTGCCGATGTGGGAAAAGTACGGCATCCGCCAGGCTGGGTTCTGGACCACGATGGTCGGTGAATCGAACAGTCAGCTCCACTACCTTCTTCAGTGGGAGTCGCTGGCTGAGCGGGAGCAGAAGTGGACGGCCTTCTTTGCCGACAAGGAATGGCAAGCCGCCCGCACCGAGAGCGAAAAGGATGGCCCCATCGTCGCCTCGATCAGCAACCAGTTCTGGGTGCCGACCAGCTTCTCGTCCGTGAAGTGAGTGTTTGGTCTAGAGCACGTTAGCCGTGCCTCACGCTCGTAATGTCTCGCGAGGCGGCCCTGCGCCCCTCGCGATTTTTCATCGCCAGCCCGTCGCAGTGTGATGCGGTTTTGATCGCACCGACGACCGGCCGTGTCCGCACATATTCGGCAAAACGTCAGCTCGACCCGCGCGCTGCGACTTCGGGCGGAATATCCTGTCCCTGCCTAGCTTTCTCGCGATCGAAGCGCAGCGTCAGCAAGCCATCGTCGAGCTTCGCGCATTCGACATTGCGCACGAATGGATCGGTGGCCTCGACATTGGCTGCTTCGATGCAGGTCTCAACGGTTGCAAACGGCTTTACATGCACACCGCTGTCGCCGTTCGGCATGGATAGCATGATGATCATGACGATGATGGAGGGCTCCAAGGCGTGTCCTCGACCGTGGAATTTCGACAAGGCCAGCGTCGGCTGACCAGGTTCACGCACGCACGAAAGGATTGCCCCGCGGAGCCGCAACACGATCGCCCAGGAGAACTTGGCGCGATCCGGCTCACCGACCTGCGATGCAAAGGTGCCCCCGCACCTCCCGCACTGCGACTCGACTGATGTCGGCGGGAAGACCACACGCCGCAAAAGTGGCAAGACCGTGAGACGATTAGCCATAATCCGCATTTTTCATTGCGATGAGGGCTCGCCTCCGTTCGATGACTGACGATACCCTGAGGCGTATTATGCGCCTGCGGTTTCATCTGTCGTCGAAAGGGATTTGATGCTCTCTGCCTTTCGTACCGTCATCATCGCAGCACTGTGCTGGATGGTTATGACATTGGCCGGCCACGCATCCGATTTGGGGCTCACGGATAAACCGCTCACGGATCACGAAGAGACGCGCCTCAAAACCGGCGATGTCTTCCGTGAATGCCCCGAATGCCCGCAGATGGTCGTCGTCCCTGCCGCTGAATTCCTGATGGGATCACCGGACGACGAACCGCGCCGCGACAGTGATGAAGGCCCGCAACATCGGGTCAAAATCAGCAAGCCGTTCGCTGCTGGGAAATTCGAAGTCACGTTCGCGCAATGGGATGCTTGCGTCGCGGCGGGCGGTTGCGGTGGACATCGGCCCTCGGACGTAAGCTGGGGACGCGGCGACCGGCCGGTCGTGATCGTGTCCTGGGAAGACGCGCAAGCATATGCGGGCTGGATCTCCACCAGGACCGGGCGCCCCTACCGCCTGCTTTCGGAGGCGGAATGGGAGTATGCGGCCCGCGCCGGAACGACGACGACTTTCCCCTGGGGTAATACGATTTCCACAAAGCACGCCAACTACGACGCCACGCTACCTTTTCCGGACAGCCCCGCCGGAGAGTTCAGACAGCAGACACTCCCGGTCGCCAGTTTCGGCCCAAATGCATTCGGTTTGCACAACATGCACGGCAATGTCTGGGAATGGGTCGAGGATTGCTATGTGCGTCGCTACAGCGAACTGCCGGCCGAGATACGGCAATCCGAGAGGCCCTGGCAAAACCCGAAGTGCGAGCACTACGTCTTCCGCGGCGGCTCATGGGGCGACGGCCCCCACGTCTTGCGCTCAGCCAACCGCGGACGCTATGAGCCGTTTATCCGCAATACCAACGGCGGCTTTCGGATCGCCCGCACGCTGTCACATTGAAACTCAGCGTTGTTGTTTCGGGGCCCAGACACGCATTTTCCCGCGCAAATCGATCAAAATAACGACTGTTGACCCTTACTAGCACTGGCCCTAGTATCCGGCCCGCTTATAGCAACACGGAGTGGCTTGGACGCGAACACGTCGGCCGCAATACAGGTGACCGAACTTACCATCGTCCTGGTGCTCATTCTCATCAACGGCCTATTTGCGCTCTCAGAACTTGCCGTTGTCTCTGCTCGACATCCCCGATTAAAAGCCATGGCCGCTTCAGGCCGCAAGGGCGCGGTCAGCGCCCTGGCGCTCGCCGACAATCCCGGCCGCTTTCTCTCAGCCGTCCAGATCGGCATCACGCTGGTCGGCATCATCAACGGCGTGTATTCGGGCGAAACCTTTGGCCAGCTTGCCGTCGGGCATTTGCGCGACGCCGGCGTTCCGCCCGGTGTCGCCGGACCGCTCGGCTACGGCGCGGTCATCGTCGTCATTACATATCTGTCGATCGTGATCGGGGAGTTGGTTCCGAAAAACCTGGCGCTTCGCAACGCGGAAGCCCTCGCGTGCTTTGTCGCGCCGATCATGACGGCGTTTTCTCGCATCGCGGCCCCGGCGGTCTGGTTGCTCGATCTGTCGACGCGAATGGTGTTCCGCCTGTTCGGCCAGACCACGGAAAGCGAAAGCCGGGTCAGCGACGAGGAGATCAAGGCGCTGATCGCGGACGCCGAGTCCGCTGGCGTGCTGGAAAGCGGCGAGCGTGAGATGATCACCGGCGTCATGCGGCTGGCCGATCGGGCCGTCGTCGGACTGATGACGCCGCGCACCGACGTTGACTGGATCAACATCACGGCGACCGAAGCCGAGATCAAGGACCGCCTGATCACGACACCGCATTCGCGCTTGCCGGTCGGTGACGGCACGGCCGACAAGATGATCGGTGTGGTTCAGACCCGCGAACTGCTCGCCACGATCCTGTCGGGCAAGCAATTCGATGTCCGCTCACTGGTGCGCAAGGCACCGATCATTCCGGAAACCACGGATGCGCTCGACGTGCTCGCGATCCTGCGCGACGCCGATGTGCCGATGGCGCTCATTCATGACGAGTACGGCAATTTTGAAGGCCTGGTGACACCGGCTGACATATTGGAAGCCATTGCTGGCGTGTTCAAATCCGACGCGGGTACAGATCCCTATGCCGTAGAACGCGACGACGGCTCCTGGCTGCTCTCGGGCGCCATGCCCGCCGACGAGATGGCCGATAAGCTCGGCATCCCGCTGCCGGAAAAACGCCATTTCGAAACCGCCGCCGGTTTCGTGTTGTCGCTGCTTCAACATCTGCCGAAGACCGGCGAAGCCATCGACACCAACGGCTGGCGGTTCGAGGTCGTCGATCTCGACGGGCGTCGGATCGACAAGATGCTCGTTTCGCGCTCCAAGCCGCTGCAGCGCCGGCAGGTCTAGGGCTGCCCTCGCGGGCCAGCCGCGCGTCCTCTGGAGCCTGGCGGCTGGCTGTGCTAGGTCACCTTTTCATCTGTGGATTTTGCTAAATAGAAGAGCCCGTGCACGCCATGACACATCCGGTTCGCACCGAAACCGACACCTTCGGCCCTATCGAAGTTCCTGGCGACAAGTACTGGGGCGCGCAGACCCAGCGCAGCATCGGCAATTTCAAGATCGGCTGGGAAAAGCAGCCGAAACCCATCGTCCGTGCGCTCGGCATCGTCAAGCGCGCCGCAGCCGAGACCAATATGGCGCTCGGCCGTCTGGATCCTGAAATAGCCAAGTCGGTGATCGCGGCGGCCCAGGAGGTCATCGAAGGCAAGCTCGACGATCACTTCCCGCTGGTCGTCTGGCAGACCGGCTCGGGCACGCAGTCGAACATGAACGCCAACGAGGTGATCTCAAACCGTGCGATCGAAATGCTCGGCGGCACGATGGGCTCCAAGAAGCCGGTCCATCCGAATGATCACGTCAACATGAGCCAGTCGTCGAACGACACCTATCCGACGGCGATGCATATCGCGTGCGCGGAAGAGGTCGTGCATCGGCTCATCCCGGCTCTGCAGAAGCTGCGTAACGCGCTGAACGACAAGGCGCAGGCCTGGCAGAACATCATCAAGATCGGCCGCACGCACACCCAGGATGCCACGCCTCTGACGCTCGGCCAGGAGTTCTCCGGCTACACGCAACAGGTCGAAAACGGCATCGCCCGCATCGAACAGACGCTGCCAGCGCTGATGCAGTTGGCACAGGGCGGCACCGCGGTCGGCACCGGCCTCAACGCGCCGAAGGGCTTCGCGGAAAAGGTCGCCGAGGTCATCAGCGCGATCACCCAGCTCAAGTTCACCAGCGCGCCGAACAAGTTCGAGGCACTGGCAGCGCACGACGCGATGGTAATGAGCCATGGCGCGATCAACACGATCGCCGCATCGCTGTTCAAGATCGCCAACGACATCCGACTGCTGGGCTCGGGCCCACGTTCCGGCCTCGGCGAACTGAGCCTGCCGGAGAACGAGCCGGGTTCATCGATCATGCCGGGCAAGGTCAATCCGACCCAGTGCGAGGCAATGACCATGGTCTGCACCCAGGTGTTCGGCAACCAGTCGACCATCACGTTCGCGGGCGCATCCGGCCATTTCGAGCTGAACGTGTTCAACCCGGTGATGGCCTATAACTTCCTGCAGTCCGTGCACCTGCTCGCCGATGCAGCCGTCAGCTTCACCGACAACTGCGTCGTCGGCATCGAACCGCGCGAGGACAACATCAAGAGCGCGCTCGACCGCTCGCTGATGCTGGTGACGGCGCTGGCGCCCAAGATCGGTTACGACAACGCCGCCAAGATCGCGAAGACCGCGCACAAGAACGGCACGACGCTGCGCGAGGAAGCAGTTGGCGGCGGCTACGTCACCGATGCAGAGTTCGACGCGGTCGTGCGGCCCGAGAAGATGATCAGTCCGGACTGACAACGGCCGGCTGGCGGCGAGGTGACCAATCATGACCGCCGAGATCGTCAATCTGCGCCAAGCGCGAAAGCGCAAGGCGCGCGGCGAAAAGGAACGGGTGGCGCAGGAAAATCGCGTCAAGTTCGGCCGGCCGCGTCACGAGCGCGACCGGTCATCGGCCGAAGGTGATCGTCAGCAACGCCAGCTCGATGGTTTGAAACGCGAGCCGTCGTCTACCGACGATTGCGGAAAATGATGGTTGTCCGGGCTGAGCCAGTCCCACTACTCCCGCAGAGCGACCCAGCGGTCCGCGCGCCATGAGACCGATCAAGCGCTCGTTCACGATTGCCGGCCATAGCACGTCGATCTCGCTGGAAAGTCCGTTCTGGGATGCGCTGAAGGATGTCGCGACCGAGCGCGGCACTTCGCTCGCCAGTCTGGTGGAGGAAATCGACAAGCAGCGCGGTGGCGCCGGGCTGTCCAGCGCCGTGCGCGTCTGGATTCTGGACCACTATCGCAATCGCCCGGACGGCGGCACCTCAGCTCAGTAACCCGCCCTCAATAGCGCGAAGGCCGCGGCCACTGATCCTCCCAGGTCGGCACCGGCTTGAACGGCCGGCGCTCTGCCGGCTTCGGCGGCGCGGCAAGCGGTGGTACCGGTGGCACACCGATTTCCACAGGTCCTGAGGACCTTCCCGGAGGGGCCGATGGCTGCCATGCGCCCGTTGTGGCATCCAAACTTTGCCGCGGATCGGCGACGGGTGGTTGTGACTGTGGTGGTGTCGGCGGCGTCTGCAGCGATTGCGGCTGCACCGGACGGGCCGGTATTGGCAGCGGCACGTCGATGACTCTCGACGAGTTCTCTTCCTCCGCCTGCTGCCGCTGCATGTCCAGCACGTCCTGCTGATGCTGCAGTTCAATGGCGCGCTGGCGTTCGGCCTCAGCCTTGGCGCGCGCCTCATCCTCGCGCCTCAGCCGTTCGAGTTGCTCGACATCCCGCTCCATGCCGCGCACAGCCATCTCGCGCTCCAGCGCGTCGGAAATAATGCGCGGCTCCAGACTGGCGTACGACACCAGAGGCCCAACGTAGATCACGGAGACACCCGGAAGCTGCGCCGGCGTGATGCGCGCGGCCGGCTTGGGTGCGAACTTCCATTCGGTATCGATCTTCAATTCGCCAAGATCGATCGTGGTCTGGTTGGTCACGACCGCCTTGGGCGTATCGATCTCGAAGGCGCGCACCCGCAGCGCACCCTCGCCCAGATCGACCGCGACAGTCTGATCACCCATCGGCAGAGGACCCTCGGCGAACGCCTGACGCAATCCCTGCTGCAAAGCTTCGCCGCGCGGCACCACACGGCCGGTCAGAACAGCCTCGGCGGTCGACTCGATGGCGCCAGGCGCGAGGCGCTGCATGCTGGCCTGCTTCAGCTCCAACTCGCCCTTGCCCGTGACCACCGAAATCAAAGCCCGCGGCGTCACCGCCTGACCGGAGAACTGCACCGAGAGCTGCGCCGCACCCGTGCCGACCGGAATTTCGCTGGCCCCAACGATCTTGGCGAGCTGCACATCCCACAAACCGAAAACACCCGACAGCTTGGCCCCTGCCGCACCACGTTCGAGCTTGAACGCGCTCGACACCGCACCACCCAGCGCACGCCCTTCGAGTTTGGAGACGGTGATCAGCTCCGGCGTGAACTCCGCCTCCAGGCTGGCGGCCGACAAGCCGAAGCCTTCTTCCAGCGTCAGCGCATCCGTCTCGATACGCAGGCTGCCGGTGACGTTATCCAGGTTCGTGAAGTCGAAAGGCTCCTCGCGCCAATGCGATCCGAGCACCTCATCCGCCTGCTGCGACGGCGCACGGCGACCATCGAGCACCAGACCGAACAGCCGTGGCAACGAGATATCATCGGTTTTGAGCGCGATATCGAAACGGCGCGCGCGCTCCGGCCCCGACACGGCAACGGTTCCGCTGACACGCGAACTGCCGACCTCGAACTTGTCCGCAGCGATCTTGAGCCCGGCATCGGTGGCGGCAACACCGACACGTCCGCGCACACCCAGTCCGATCGCGGCGGCCGGCTGGCGCAATCCGGCGAATTGGAAAGCCTTGGCCGCATCCGCAGAGGCCACGTCAGCCTCGCCATCAAAACGCAGTGACAGGTCGTCCAACACGGAACCGCGCCCCTGCACATCCACCTGCAGATCGGGCGCCGACATCTGCACCAGCGTCGTCACACCTTGCGCCGGCGTGCCCACCACCTTGAGCAGCAACCGGCCGCGGCCATAGGCATCCGCATCGCCGCCAGACGCGCTACTGCCGGAAAGCGCTGTCTGCGCGAGACGCGCAACCTCCGCGCTTTCGCTGACGACCAGACCGTCGACCGGCGCCGTCCGCCAGCCGCTCCAGCCACCATCGAGTGCCAGGCTGGCGACCAGCGGCGCACCGCGCACCATGCCATCGAGATTGAGTTCCGCCGCAGTCGGCCCGCCGTTGCCCAAACGCGAAACGAACGCCAGCCGCAACGGCGCAAATCGCGCCATCCAGCTCGCGCGCGGCGATGCTGGATCGATCGCCACCAGCCGCAGCGCGTCATCCATAGCCGATGGCGTCTGCGCCTCGACAACGCCGCGCAGCGTACCCTTGGACTGCGAGCCCAACCCCTTGATCTCGCCGTCGAGATCGAGCTTGAAGCCGCTCGCCGTCGCAGCACGTAGGCGCGGAACAGTCAGCGTGCCGCTTTGCAAAAGCACCTGGGCGTCGACATCCTTCAGAGTCTGAGTGCCATCGGTCAGCGTGTCGGCGCGGATGTTCAGGCGAGCATCGAAAGTCGCCAGGTCGGGCAGCAAACCATTCAATGAAGGCGCGGACGTGCCAGCCGGCTGCGCAGCCGAGTTGAGCGCGACGTTGAGCAAACCTGAGCTCAGGATACCCGGCAGCAGTGTCGACAGGTCAGCGCGTCGCGTATCCGCTGTCAGCGTCAGCTTTGGGCGTGCACCCCATTTGTAGCCAAACTCACCGGTCAGGCGATTGGCGTTGGCGTCCAGCTCCGCCTGCCGGAATTCGATGCCGGCGCGCGACAGTTTCATCCGTGAACTGAGCGCGAAACTGCCATCACCGCGCGTCTGGGCGGAAACGCTGCCGCGCGTCGCCCAATGCATCAGACGGCCGAGATGGGCGCCGCGCAGCACCAGATCGCCTTCCAATTCGTCGTTGCCGCTCACATCGCGCCGCAACGCACCGCTGAAATCCAGCCGTGTGCCGCCCGGCAATCCGGCGCGCAGCTCGCGGATTTGCAGTCCGCTACCGCTATCCTCGAAGGCCGCAACCAGCCCACTCACCTGTTCGCCCGCGAAATTGGCCTGATCGACAGCAAGACGCGCCGCCACCTCACTGGTTTCGGGCAGCAGATTTCTCAGCGTGTTGCCGAGCCGGCGCGCAGTCTCGAACGCGGTGGCGTCAGATGGCGCGCCGGAAATCTTCTCGAGGTCGAGCCAGCGCGATGACAGGTTTGCGGTGATGCGCGGACGACCGCTCCATTGCGCCTCGGCGGTGCCAGTCAGCAGTTGCGGCCGGCCAGCCTGCTCGAAGGAAAACGCGACGTCCTTCAACTGCGCCGCGAGCGTGTCAGCGGCCAGTTGCGCGCGGATCTCGAAGCCTTGTCCCGGCGCAGGCTGCTGGCCCTCAGCGACAGCAGCGGCTGACGGCGCGATGGTCGCAATGATTTCGCCATCCACGCGCGGCCGGTTGCCGAGATCGCGCACGACGCCGTCGAACAGATAGGCGTTGCCGTTCTGCGCCGTGCGCGCCGCCAGCTTCAGCCGCACGCCATCAGCATCAGGCGGAGCGGTGGAGCCGCGGATCTCGCGCTCGACGCCGTTCCAGGTCATATCGGCACGAAACCGATAAGGCCCCTCGATCGATGGCGCGCTGAGATCCGCGTCCCGGATGCCGATGCGCGCGAGCTGGTCGCCATCGACGCCATGCAGAGCCACCACGCCATCGGTGATCTTGACCGATTGCAGCGCCAGCCCGCGCGGAACGAACGGCAACGCGCCCTGGCTGATGCGGAACTGCTGCCAGTTGCCGCCGCCGTTCTTGTCGACCTGCAGCCGCAGCGACGGCTGCTTCAGCTCGATCTGCTTGGCCTCGAAAATACCCTGAACCAGCGGTGGCAGAGCCAGCCACATGGTGAAGCTTTCAGCGCGGAAGAATGCCTCGCCGGGGTCCGTATCGGAAATGCGCGGACGCTCGAAGCTGACATAGGGGGCTGGCAGCAAGCGCAGATTGACGTTGCCGCCGACACGCACCTCGCGGCCAAGCATGCGCGAGGCCTCTTCCTCGAACACGGCACGATAGGTGTTCCAGTCAACGGCATAGGGCACGGCGAACGCCGCGCCGAGCAGCAGCATCACGAGGCCGGCGAACCAGAGAAGGACGCCGTTCATGTTGTACACCCCCGCGATGTCAACTGGCCCGCTCCAGGCTTCATCCGGATCCGCGTCATCATTCCATGCGCCGATATGTGCGCGATTTGCGAGCCCGGTAGCGCGATAATGGCTGCGCCCGTCGGTCGGACTTGCAAACGTGCAACAACGGCCTCAGGTCTCTTATCGCACAGCACAATCGAAGTTGGGACTCCTTCCCGCCCCATGCCGTGCATTTGATAACTCCCGTTCTGCCTGTGCGTGGCTGCCGCAGGCCCCGTTCTTGCCGCACGCGGCATGCTATATGTCCAACCATGCATACGAATCGCAAACATTCCACGAACGATGGCCAGAACGCCGAGCCCAGCGCCATGAGCGACGAAGCAGCACCCACCGCCTTGTCGATTTCCGCGCGCGCCATGAGATCGCCCGAGCCGCCTTATCTGTCCGGCCTGAACAAGGCCCAGCGGGCTGCCGTCGAGGCTCTGGACGGCCCCGTGCTGGTGCTGGCCGGCGCCGGAACCGGCAAAACCCGCGTCCTGACCACTCGCATCGCGCATATCCTGGCCTCGGGCCGAGCGCGCGGCAGCGAAATCCTGGCCGTGACCTTCACCAACAAGGCCGCGCGCGAGATGAAGGAACGCATCGGCCACCTGATCGGCGGTGCCGTGGAAGGCATGCCTTGGCTCGGCACGTTCCACGCCATCGGCGCGCGCATCCTACGCCGCCACGCTGAGCTGGTGGGGCTGAAAAGCGGCTTCACCATCCTCGATCCCGATGACCAGATCCGCCTGATGAAGCAGGTCATCGAGGCAGCCAATATCGACAAGGACCGCTGGCCGGCCCGGCAGCTCGCGGGGCTGATCGATAGCTGGAAGAACAAAGGGCTGCTGCCCGAGCAGGTGCCGGTCGGGGAAAGCTTCGCCTTCGCCAACGGCAAGGGCGCCAAGCTATATGCCGATTACCAGCAGCGGCTGAAGGATCTCAACGCGGTCGATTTCGGCGATCTTCTGCTGGAAGGCCTGCGCCTGCTGCGCGACAACCCGGACATCCTGGCGGACTACCACCGTCGCTTCCGCTTCATCCTGGTCGACGAATACCAGGACACCAACGTCGCCCAGTACATGTGGCTGCGGCGGCTGGCGCTGGGCTCGCCCAACATCTGCTGCGTCGGCGACGACGACCAGTCGATCTATGGCTGGCGCGGCGCCGAGGTTGAGAACATTCTCAAGTTCGAGAAGGACTTCCCCGGCGCGACCGTGATCCGCCTGGAGCGCAACTACCGCTCGACAGCGCACATCCTGTCGACGGCCTCAGGCCTGATCGCGCACAACCGCGACCGCCTCGGAAAAACACTCCAGACCGACGACGCACCCGGCGACAAAGTGACGGTGACCGGCGTCTGGGACGACGAGGAAGAAGCCCGCATCATCGGCGAGAAGATCGAGGAGCTGCGGCGTCGTGGCCAGCCGCTCAACGAGATCGCGATCCTGGTGCGCGCCTCGTTCCAGATGCGCGCGTTTGAAGATCGTTTCGTGACGCTCGGCCTGCCCTATCGGGTGATCGGCGGCCCGCGCTTCTATGAGCGGCAGGAAATCAAGGACGCCATCGCCTACTTCGAGGTCACGGTCAATCCGTCCAACGATCTGAAGCTGGAACGCATCCTCAACGTGCCCAAGCGCGGTCTCGGCGATACTTCGCTGAAGAAGATCCGCGAGCTGGCGCGCGCGCTGGAAGTCCCGCTGCATCACGCGGCGCGGCAGATCACCGAAACCGAGGAAATCACCGGCAAGGCGCGCAAATCTCTCGCCGGGCTGATGTCATCGTTCGATCGCTGGCGTGCCGCCGTGCCGACCATGAAGCACACGGAGCTTGCCGAGCTGATCCTGGACGAGTCCGGCTATACGGCCATGTGGCAGCAGGACAAGTCTCCGCAGGCGCAGTCGCGACTTGAAAACCTGAAGGAACTCATCCGCTTCATGCACGAGTTCGAGACCATGGCGGGCTTCCTCGAACACGTCTCGCTGGTGATGGATACCGATCAAGCCGACACCGGCGATCGCGTCTCACTGATGACGCTGCATGCCGCCAAGGGGCTCGAATTCGACGTCGTCTTCCTGCCGGGCTGGGAGGAAGGGCTGTTTCCACATCAGCGCAGCCTGGATGAAAGCGGGCAAGCGGGGCTGGAGGAAGAGCGACGGTTGGCCTACGTCGGCATCACGCGGGCCAAACTGCATGCGCGCGTATCATTCGCCCAGAACCGGCGCACCCGCGGGCTGTATCAGTCCGCCATTCCGTCGCGGTTCGTGGACGAACTTCCGCCCGAGCACGTCGAGGTGGTCGAGGCCCCAGCAAAGTTCAGCGGCGCCTATGCCAACTTTGGACACTCGACCAGCAGCTATGCCAACCCCTACGGACGTAGCCGTTTCGAGGAACAGCCTCCGCCATTCCAATCCAGCAGCTACGACACGCCGGGTTGGCAACGGGCGCAGCAGAAATGGAAACAGGGCAACACGCCGAAGCGCGGCCCCACGACGATCGATGGCGATCTGGTTGCATCATCGACCCGAACCACGTCATCGTTCCGGATCGGCGACCGCGTGTTCCATGACAAATTCGGCTACGGACAAGTTGCAGAGGTCGAGGGAAACAAGCTGACGGTCGATTTCGAAAAGGCCGGCCGCAAGCACGTGGTCGAGAGTTTTCTCACGCCGGCCTGATTATCCATTTCTCTGAAATTATCATTTGCAAAATACCTCCGTCGTCTGGTTGTTTTGCGGCCTGTTCGACACAATTCGACCACTTGGG
>JAEZBU010000196.1 GCA_023426855.1 Pseudomonadota bacterium
TTCATGCCTGCCGACTATCGCGCGCTCACGGGCAGCCACAACGTGGTGGCCACCGTGACGATGGAAGGCGAATGGGATGAGCATCATCTGGTTGAGGAAAGCGCCTGGATCACCGAGGTTGCTGAGAAACACGGCGGCCCGGCGGGCCATATCGCGCGCGCCTATCTGCATCGCATGGATGCCGACGAAGTGCTGGCGGGCCACGCCGCCTACCCGATCGTACGCGGCATACGTCACAAGCCGACGGCGGCACCATCACCCGACAGCATCGAAAAGGGCACGCCCGGCGCCATGTCCGATCCGGCTTGGCGGCGCGGCTATGCGGCGCTCGCCCGTCATGGCCTGCATTTCGAGTTGCAGGCACCTTGGTGGCACGTTGACGAACTGCTCGATCTTATCTCGGCCCATCCCGAAACGCCGGTTGTCATCAATCACACGTTCCTGCCGTCTGACCGCAGCGCGGAAGGGCTGAACGGCTGGCGCGCAGCCATGAAGCAGGCCGCATCAGCACCGCAAACCACGATCAAGCTGTCCGGTATCGGCCTGAAGGGCAAGCCGTGGGCGGTCGAGGACAACCGCGCCATCATTCGTGACAGCATCGATATCTTCGGTATCGACCGCTGCATGTTCGCCTCCAATTTCCCGGTCGACGGCCTGTGCGGCAGCTTCGAGACGATTTACGCCGGATACAAACAGGCGACGTCCGATTTACCGACCGCCGACCGCATCAAGCTTTTCCACGACAACGCCATCCGCGTGTACCGGCTGGCGATCGAACCTCTCGCCTGACAGGAGACTGCGCCGCACATGCGTATCATCGATCTCACCATGCCCATCATCACCGATCACGTACGCTGGAAGACCGAGCGTAACGTCACCGGCGATACGACCAAGGGCGATCTGTTCCAGGTCACCGCGATCAAGGTGTCCTGCCACTCGTTTACGCACGTCGACGCCAAGAGGCATTATTTCGGCGACGGCCCGACCATCGAAGCGACACCGCTGGACGACGTCGTTGGTGACGCCGCTGTCATCGATCTCATGGACGTCCAACCAAACGAAGCAGTCGGTCCGGAGAAACTTGCCAGCCGTTTCGGGCATGTGCAGGCCGGCGACAAGATCCTGTTCAAGTCCGGCTGGGACACGAAACGGGATTTCCGCACAAAGGAGTTCTGGACGGACGCGCCCTATCTGACCCGCGAAGCCGCGCTTTTCCTGAAGGACAAGGGCGTGCGCACCGTCGCCTACGATTTCCCGCAGGACTACGTCATCCGCCTGCTGCTGCACGGGGAAATCCGCCCCGTGGAAGAGCACGTCACGCACGACATCCTGCTGCGTTCCGGCGTCAATATGATCGAGTACGTGGTCAACACGTCGGCGCTGAAGGCCGATCGCGTGCTTCTGTCGGCCGCTCCGCTCAAGATTCCCGGTGCCGACGGCGCCCCGGCCCGCGTCTACGCCATCGAAGGCCGCTGAAGCGGCCCGGCTCACAAGACACTTGCCCACGGCGGCGGCGAATAGGTCGTTCGTCGCCGATGACAGTCTGAATACCCTTGTCTATGATCTTCTAGACTAGATCTAAATTGACACCGTCATAATGAGGAGGGTTAGGGCATGTCGCGGAGAGTCGGGCTTCTCATTTCAACGCTCGTCGCCGGCGCGTTACTCATCGGTGCCGCCGATGCACGAACCGTCAAGTGGGCCCGCTCAGGCGATGCGCTGACACTTGATCCGCATGCGCAGAACGAGGGCCCCACGCACGCCCTCAACCACCACATCTACGAACCGCTGATCATCCGCGACCCGCAAGGTAAGCCTTTGCCGGCATTGGCTGAATCCTGGCAAATCACGTCCGATCCGCAGGTCTGGGAATTCAAGCTGCGCCAGGGTGTGAAGTTCCACGATGGCGCGCCGTTTACCGTCGAAGACGTGATCTTCTCCTACGAACGCGCCATGCAGCCGACTTCTGATATGAAGTCACTGCTCGGCTCCATCGACGCGCTGATCAAGGTCGACGACCACACGCTGCAGATCAAGACCAAGGGGCCCAACCCGCTGCTGCCAGCCAATCTCACCGACCTGTTCATCATGAACAAGGCCTGGGCCGAGAAGAACAACGCGACCAAGGTCCAGGACTTCAAGAACAAGGACGAGAACTTCGCGGTTCGCAACGCCAACGGCACGGGGCCTTTCGTGCTCACCAGCCGCGAGCCGGACGTGAAGACAGTTCTCAAGCGCAACGAGGACTACTGGGGCAAGGGCCAGGTTCCGCTCGAGATTTCCGAGCTGATCTATACGCCGATCAAATCCGACGCCACACGCATTGCCGCACTGCTGTCGGGTGAAGTCGACTTCGTGCAAGACGTCCCCGTTCAGGACATTCAGCGCCTGCAGGGCGACCAGAACCTGCGCGTGGCCGTCGGACCGGAAAATCGTTCGATCTTCCTCGGCATGAACGTGGGCGATCCGGAGCTCAAATCCTCCGATGTGAAGGGCAAAAACCCCTTCGCGGACAAGCGCGTGCGTCACGCCATCAATGCTACGGTGAATCGCCAGGCGATCCAGCGCGTGGTGATGCGCGGCCAATCGATCCCGACGGGCATCATCGCGCCTCCGGGCGTCAACGGCTACACCAAGGAGCTTGATGTCATCCCGCCGGTCGATATTGAGAAGGCAAAGGCCGCGCTTGCGGAAGCCGGCTACCCGAACGGCTTCTCGGTATCGTTCCACTGCTCCAACGACCGCTACGTCAACGACGAAGCGATCTGCCAGGCGGTGGTTGGCCAGCTCGCTCAGATCGGCATCAAGGCCAACCTGCTCTCGCAGTCAAAGTCGATCCACTTCCCCGCGATCCAGAAGAAGGAAGCCGATTTCTTCCTGCTCGGTTGGGGTGTGCCGACGTTCGACAGCCACTACGTCTTCACCTTCCTCTACCATACGCAGACAGACAAGGAAGGCGGCTGGAATGGCACGCGCTATTCCAACCCGGAGATCGACGCACAGACCGTCAGCCTGACCAAGGAAACCGACCTCAACAAGCGCAACCAGACCATCGCGCAAATGTGGAAGGTCCTGCAGGACGAGACGATCTACATTCCGATCCACATTCAGACACTGGCCTACGCGATGAAGCCGGACCTTGAAATCCCGGTCGACATCTCGAACCAGCCAAAGCTGAAGTTCGTGAAGTTCAACAAGTAGGCGGAAAATGAAGGAGCTGGCCCGATGGGCCGGCTCCTTTCATTTTCCACGCGCGTGACGCGATGATCGCCTACACACTCAGAAGCCTCGCTCAGGCGATCCTCGTGCTTCTCGCCGTGGCGCTGATTGCTTTCTCGATGTTCAGGTTCGTCGGCGACCCGATCGCCAACCTGGTCGGACAGGAAGCCAGTCAGGCCGACCGTCGCGAGCTGGCCGAGCACCTGGGCCTGAATGATCCGATCATCATTCAGTTCGGCCGTTTCGTTGGCGAAGTGGCGCAGGGCGAGTTTGGCATGTCGTACCGGCATGGCCGCAAAGTCTCGGCACTCCTCGCCGAGCGGCTGCCGGCGACAGTGGAACTGGCCGTCCTTTCCGCGCTGTTCGCCACGGTTTTTGGCGTCATTCTCGGCGTCTACACGGCGATCCGGCGAAACGGCTGGCTGTCGCATTTCATCATGACGACATCGCTGATCGGCGTCAGCCTGCCGACATTCCTGATCGGCATCGGCTTGATCTACCTGTTCGCCGTCGAGCTCAGATGGCTGCCCTCGTTCGGGCGAGGACAGACCGTCAATATCGGCTGGTGGTCCACCGGACTGCTCACAGAATCCGGCCGCAAGTCACTGGTCATGCCGGTGCTGACGCTGGCCTTCTTCCAGCTCACGCTGATCATGCGGCTGGTGCGCGCCCAGATGCTGGAAACGCTGCGCACCGACTACGTCAAGTTCGCGCGCGCCCGTGGCCTGCCCGAGCACCGCATCCAGTTCAAGCATGCGCTGCGCAACACGCTGATCCCTGTCGTCACCATCGCGGGCTTGCAGCTCGGCTCGGTCATTGCCTTCGCCATTGTCACCGAAAGCGTGTTCCAGTGGCCGGGCCTCGGCGCGCTGTTCGTGCAGGCCGTGCAATTCGTCGATATCCCCGTGATGTCGGCCTACCTGCTGTTCGTCGCGGTGGTGTTCGTCGTCGTCAACCTGATCGTCGATCTGCTTTACTACGTGCTCGATCCGCGCCTGCGTGCAGGCCGGCTGGCAGCAGCGAAATAGGACGCATCATGCAACCATCGCTGCCAACACCCACGCACTCCGAGACGACCAAGGGCCGGCTGGGGCGCGCCTGGGATTCCGACTTGGCGTGGAACTTCCGGCGCTCTCCGGTCGCCATCGGCGCCGCGCTGACAACCCTGATCATCTTCACGCTGGCTTTCCTGGCACCGCTGATCGCACCACAGGACGCCTTCAATCCTGGCGCCATTCGCCTCGAGGATGGCTTCCTGCAACCAATGGAGCGAAGCCCCAGCTCCGGCATGCTGCACGTACTCGGCACCGACAGCCAGGGCCGCGATATGCTGTCGGCGATCTTCTACGGCAGCCGCGTGTCTCTGATCGTCGGTTTCGCCTCGGTGGCCTTCTCGCTGCTGCTCGGCGTTTCGCTGGGCTTGATCGCCGGCTTTATCGGCGGCCGCACCGATGCCGTGATCATGCGCGTCGCCGATGTGCAGCTCTCGTTTCCGGCCATTCTGATCGCGCTGCTGGTGTTCGGTGTCGGCCGCGGCCTGATTGCTCCCTCGCAGCATGAACAGATGGCGGTGATCGTTCTGATCATCGCGATAGGCCTGTCGAACTGGGCGCAGTACGCCCGCACCGTGCGCGGCTCGACCATGGTCGAGAAAAACAAGGAATACGTGCAGGCCGCGCGTGTCATGGGCCGCTCGTCGTTCGCGATCATGCGCGAGCACGTGCTGCCGAATGTCGTCGGCCCGGTAACGGTGATCGCCACGATCAACCTCGCGCTGGCAATCATCGAGGAAGCGACGCTGTCATTCCTCGGCGTCGGCGTACCGCCGACACAACCCTCGCTCGGCACGCTGATCCGGGTCGGCCAGCAGTTCCTGTTCTCCGGCGAATGGTGGATCCTGTTCTTCCCCGCCATCGCACTGATCATCCTGGCGCTGGCCATCAATCTGCTCGGCGACTGGCTGCGCGATGCCATGAACCCGAGGCTCAAATGATGATCCGGGTTCCGCTTCACGCCCCTGGCAACACCGGACGCCGCGCATGACGACACCGGTGCTGAGCGTCCGAAATCTGAATGTCGCCTTCGCCACGCGGCGCAAGGACCTGACGGCGCTTGACGATGTGTCGTTCGATATCGGACCCGGCGAGGTACTCGGCGTTGTCGGTGAATCCGGTGCCGGTAAATCTGTGACCGGCGCAGCCATCATCGGCTTGATCGAACCGCCCGGACGCATCGTCGGCGGGCAGATCCTGCTGAAGGGCGACCGCATCGACAATCTTCCGCTCAGCGCCATGCGCAAAATCCGCGGCAAGCGCATCGGCATGGTGTTCCAGGACCCGCTGACCAGCCTCAATCCGCTGTTCCGCATCGGAGAGCAGATCGTCGAGACCATGCTGGTGCACGTCGACGTTTCGGCGTCACGAGCGCGGGAACGCGCCATCGAACTGCTGGGCGAGGTTGGCATCCCGGCTCCCGCGCAGCGCATCGACGCCTATCCACACGAGTTGTCTGGCGGCATGCGTCAGCGCGTGGTGTTGGCCATGGTGCTGTGTACGGAGCCGGAACTGATCATCGCCGACGAGCCGACAACCGCGCTCGACGTCTCCGTGCAGGCGCAGATCATTGCGCTGATCAAGCGGCTGACGAAGACGCACGGTACGTCCGTGATGCTGATCACGCATGATATGGGCGTCATCGCCGAAATAGCCGATCGGGTTGCCGTGATGTACGCCGGCCGCATCGCCGAGATCGGACCGGTACGCGACGTGCTCAAGCATGCACGCCACCCCTATACGCAAGGCCTGATGGGCTCGATTCCAGCGTTGACCGGCGAGGGCGACCGTCTGGTGCAGATCGCGGGGTCGATGCCGCGTCTGACCGCGATTCCCCCTGGATGCGCCTTCAATCCGCGCTGCCCACTGGTCATCGAGCGCTGCCGCAGCGAGCGACCGGAACTGGAGCCTATCGCCCACTCGCTGGCCGCATGTTGGCGCGCGTCCGAAACCGGGGAGACGCGCCAATGACCCCCGCGGCGTCAACCCCACTGGTCGAAGTCGACAAGCTGTGGCGCACCTTCGATGTCTCGCGTCCGTGGCTCAACCGGGTGGTCGAGGGCAAGCCGAAGCAGACACTGACTGCGGTGGCCGACGTATCGTTCGCGATCGGCAAGCGAGAAACATTCGCGCTGGTCGGCGAATCCGGCTCAGGCAAATCCACCATCGCGAAGATCGTGGTCGGCCTGATCGCACCGTCAGAGGGCGACGTGCGCATCGACGGCATCTCCATGAGCAGCGCCGCCGCCAGCGCAAAGCGCGCCGATCTGCGCCGCCGCATTCAGATGATCTTCCAGGATCCCTACGCCAGCCTCAATCCGCGCTGGCGCGTGGACCGCATCATCGCCGAGCCGCTGCGCGCCTTCGGGCTGATGACCGACGCACAGGAGATCGAAAACCGCGTCGGCGAGCTATTGCGCCTTGTTGGCCTCGATCCTGCGGATGGTCGCAAGTTCCCGCATGAGTTCTCGGGCGGACAACGCCAGCGCGTTGCCATCGCCCGCGCACTCGCGGCAAATCCCGAGTTCATCGTTTGCGACGAGCCGACCTCGGCATTGGACGTGTCGGTCCAGGCCCAAATCCTCAACCTGATGCGGGATTTGCAGGATCGCCTGGGGCTGACTTACTTGTTCATCAGCCATAATCTCGCAGTCGTCCGGCATATGGCGACGCGCATCGGCGTGTTGTATCTCGGCCGCCTCGTGGAAGTCGCGCCGCCGCGCGAATTGTTCAGCAATCCGCGCCATCCGTACACGCGCATGCTGCTCGATGCGGTGCCGGATATCGACATGACCGGCCGCGTGCGCCGCGCGGTGGAGGGCGAGATTCCCAACCCGATCAACCCGCCTAAAGGCTGCAGTTATCATCCACGCTGCCCATTCTTGAACGATCGCTGTCGCGTCGAAACGCCGGAGCTACTCGAAATTTCCGGCCGTCTGGTGGCCTGTCACGGCGTCAGCGAAGGACGCATCTAGGCGCCGCGTCGCGCCTCCGGCATCTTATTTGTACATGCCGTCGCGCAGGTTGATGCCGTGCTCAAGGTATGCCTTGAGTGCGCACAACATCTGCGACCAGCCCTGGCAATTGCCGTAAGACGCCTTGAGGCCGGTCGGTGTGCGATGCCAGCCTTCTTCTACGATCGACACCAGCGTTCGCCCGTCGTCCAGCGGCTCGAAGCTCATCGTCACGGTTGTGTTGTATCCGGCGCTTCCGTCCGACGGCGCTGTGTCGTCTGCCGCCC
>JAEZBU010000396.1 GCA_023426855.1 Pseudomonadota bacterium
GGCCGGTTTCGCAGCCGATTTGTCAGTCATAGTGGGGCTCCGGTTCTAAAGTCGCTGCCGCACGCTATCGAGGAAAGCCGAACGCGATATGGTTGGTTCGACCGCTGCCAGAGCCGCGCTGATCGTCGTGGCATCCGCGCTGATCGGGTTTGGCGCGGTATACGTCACCCTGGGCAGGCCTGACAACGCTCCGGTGACCGCAAACGCGCCGAGCCCTCCCCCAGCGTCACCCACGACAGCCACCCCGCAGCCGCTTCCCTCCGGTCCCGGCGCCAATCCGCTGAGCCGCGGCGAGATGGCTGCCTTCGTTTTCGCCAAGGCGCCGGAGCCGCTACCCGAGATCACCTTCACTGACGGCGACGGCAATCCGCGCAGCCTGAAGGACTGGCACGGCAAGGTCGTTCTCCTCAACCTGTGGGCGACGTGGTGCGCACCGTGCGTTAAAGAAATGCCGGCGCTGGATGAGTTGCAGAGGGAAATCGGGTCGGACAAGTTCGAGGTCGTCGCGTTGAGCGTCGATCGCGCCGGGGCCGATGGCTCGCGCAAGTTCTTCGACCGCCTCGGCGTCAAATCACTCGCGATCTATGCTGACCCAACCTCGCGCGCGACCTCTAACCTGAAGGCCCTCGGGCTACCCGCCACGCTACTGATCGACGCCCAGGGCCGCGAGGTCGGCCGCCTCACTGGCCCCGCCGAATGGGCGAGCGAGGATGCCAAACGCCTTATCGCGGCGGTGCGCGGCTCGTAGCGTTTCCGCAAACCCAGCGCAGGCGTGTTGACAGCGGAGGAGCGTCCGCGTCACAACGCCCGTCGAACAATGACGCACCTGCGCGGAGGACCGATGTCCAGCCAAGACCTGCAACGTACCATCGAGAGCGCCTGGGATGCCCGCGACGGGGTCAACTTTGCCACCAAGGGCGAGGTCCGCGACGCGGTCGTGACGGCGCTCAACCTGCTGGATAAAGGCGAAGCCCGCGTCGCCGAAAAGGTCAATGGCGAATGGACCGTACATCAGTGGCTGAAGAAGGCCGTGCTGCTGTCGTTCCGCCTCAACGACATGACGACGATTTCCGGCGCACCGGGCGGCGCGAGCTGGTGGGACAAGGTGCCCTCCAAGTTCGCCGGCATGGATGAGGCCGCATTCCGCAAGGCAGGCTTCCGCGCCGTTCCGGGCTGCGTGGTGCGGCACTCGGCGCACATCGCATCGGGCGTGATCCTGATGCCGTCGTTCGTCAACCTCGGCGCCTACGTCGACAGCGGCACCATGGTCGACACCTGGGCCACTGTCGGCTCCTGCGCGCAGATCGGCAAGAACGTGCATCTGTCGGGTGGCGTCGGCATCGGCGGCGTTCTGGAGCCACTACAGGCCGGCCCGGTCATCATCGAGGACAACTGCTTCATCGGCGCGCGCTCCGAGGTCGTCGAGGGCGTGATCGTCGGCGAGGGGGCGGTGCTGGCGATGGGCGTGTTCATCTCCGCCTCGACCCGCATCATCGATCGCGCCACCGGCAAGGTGCACATCGGCAAGGTGCCGCCGTACTCGGTGGTCGTGCCTGGCGCACTGCCGGGCAAGCCGCTGCCGGATGGATCGCCCGGTCCGTCGCTGTACTGCGCCGTGATCGTCAAGACGGTCGACGCGCAGACGCGCTCCAAGACCTCGATCAACGACCTGCTGAGGGATTGAGGACAGGCCGATGACGGCCGACAGCCGCGATCCCGTTGCCCTGGCGCAAGCCCTGATCCGCTGCCCCAGCGTTACCCCGCTGGAGGCTGGCGCGCTGACGCTGCTGGAACAGGCGTTGGCGCCCGCGGGGTTTGCGGTTGAGCGGATGACGTTCAGCGCACCGGACACCCCGGACGTCGAGAACCTGTACGCACGCATTGGCACGTCCGGCCCCAATCTCTGCTTCGCGGGGCACACCGACGTCGTGCCGCCGGGAGAGTCTAACCTGTGGTCCCGGCCGCCGTTCGCAGCGGAGATCCACGACGGCGTACTATACGGCCGTGGCGCGGTGGACATGAAGGGCGCGATTGCCTGCTTCGTCGCGGCGGCGCTGCGCTATCTGGATGCCAACGGCGGCAAGCTGCCCGGCTCGATCAGCCTGCTCATCACGGGTGACGAGGAAGGCCCTTCGATCAACGGCACGTCGAAGGTGCTCGATTGGCTCAAGAACCGCGGCGAGGTGCTGGACGCCTGCATCGTTGGCGAACCATCGAACCCCACTGCAATCGGCGACGAAATCAAGATCGGCCGCCGCGGCAGCCTCAATTGCGCGCTGACCGTGCACGGCAAGCAAGGGCATGCCGCCTACCCTCACCTTGCCGAAAACCCAGTGCCGAAGCTCGCCCGCATCATCGACCGGCTGTCGACCACGCCGCTCGACCAGGGTACGCCGGACTTCGAGCCATCGAGCCTGCAGGTCACGGTGATTTCAGTGCCGAATACGGCCACCAATGTCATCCCGGCCGAGGCGCGCGCGCTGTTCAACATTCGCTACAACGACTTGCATCGCCGCCCGGATATCGAGGCGTGGGTGAAGGCGCAATGCGCTGTAGCAGCCGATGAGGTCGGCGCACGCTGGTCCGTCACATTCTCCGGCACCGGCGACGTCTTCCTCACCCAACCCGGCCCGCTGGTGACAACGATGGTCGATGCCGTGCGCGCCAGCACCGGCCGGGTGCCTAAGCTGTCGACCGGTGGTGGCACGTCCGACGCCCGTTTCATCCAAGCCTTTTGCCCGGTGATCGAGTTCGGTCTGGTCAACCAGACCATCCACCAGATCGACGAGCACGTGCCGGTCGTGGACCTGACCCTGCTCACGTCGGTCTATGAGCGCTTCATCGCCGGTTATTTCGGCGGTTCGTAACCCCCGATCCAGATGTTCGACTTTGTCGAACTATTGAACAAACGGCCGCTCTGCTCCATACTTGCAGGATGCAGCGACCATTCGTTCATCCGGCCATTGAAGATGTGGCGCTTGAAAGCGTGCTGTACGCGCTTGCCGACCCCGTGCGTCTGGCGATCCTGTTGAAGCTGACGTCGGGCGGCTGCCCGATGAACTGCTCGACCGCGGCGCCGAACCGGCTGCCGAAATCCACCCAGTCGCACCACTACAAGGTGCTGCGCGAGGCGGGGCTGATCCGCTCGGAACGTCGCGGCACGGAAGTGGTGAATACGTTGCGGCTGGAGGAGATCAACCAACGCTTTCCCGGCGTCATCCCGGCCATCCTGGATGCCGCGGCTGCGAACCTCAGTAAATCGGCCAGCCAAGCCGGGCCGCAAGAGGCTCTCGCTTAGCCTCGCGCATTTCTCCAACTCAGATCGAAACGCTCGCCGAAGTGTTTCTCTCACCTCTGCACGGGGAGAGACTTGCCTGTTGGGCTCGTCTCATAGGCACCCGCCGGGCTCCGACGGCTCCTCCTCGCCCCATCATTCCCGCGCAGCGTAGGATCTGGATTTCCCGTCTGCGCGGGAATTTAGGTGAGCGACCTATTGAGTGTGTTCCTGGGGTGTTTCAATCCCAGCCGGAAGCCAAGACCTGCCCGCATCAGCGGAAGTGCTTCGATAGCTTCAATCCCTGCGCCTGATAGTGGCTGCCGAGCCCGGCGCCATACAGCATCTCCGGCGTCTCGGTGAGCCGCTCATAGATCAGCCGGCCGATGATCTGGCCATGCTCCAGAATGAACGGCACCTTGTGCGAACGGACTTCCAGCACCGCCTTGGAACCCGTCCCACCCGACGCCGCGTGGCCGAAGCCCGGATCGAAGAAGCCCGCATAATGCACGCGGAATTCGCCGACCAGCGGATTGAACGGCACCATCTCGGCCGCGTGCGTCGGCGGCACGTGAACCGCTTCGCGCGAGGCCAGGATATAGAACTGATCGGGATCGAGGATCAGTCGGCGCGAGGGATGCACCGCGATCGGCTCCCAATAGTCGGCAACCGCGCATGATCCAGGCGCATCGACATCGACGACGCCAGTGTGCCGCTTGGCGCGATAGCCGACGAGGCCATTGGCATCACCGGCAAGATCGACCGACAGCGCGATGCCCTGCGCGATATCCGCCTGCTCGGATGAGACAAGCTGCTCGCGTTGCTGCAGTTCGGCCAGAGCTGCGTCGGTATCCGCGACCGCGCCCTGCCGAAAGCGGATCTGGCTCAGCCGCGAACCGCGCCGCACGATGATCGGGAACGTCTGCGGACAGATCTCGGCATACAGCGGCCCCTTATAGCCGGCCGGAACCTGATCGAACGCCGACACACCATCGGCGATCACGCGGGTGAACACGTCGAGACGGCCGGTCGAACTCTTGGGATTGGCGGCGGCGGAGATTTCGGGTGGCAGGTCCAGGTTTTCCAGCAGCGGCGCGACGTAGACGCAGCCCGTCTCCAGCACCGCGCTTTCGGTCAAATCGATGCGGTGAAGGGACAGATCCTTGATCTTGTCGGCAACGGCGGCGTTGGGACCGGGCAGGAAGCTCGCCCGCACCCGCCAGGCGCAGTCGCCCAGCCGCAAATCGAGGCTCGCCGGTTGCAACTGATTGCCGAGCGGCGGCTCGGGCAGCCGGACTTCGTTGCGCTCGATCAGCGTCCGGATTGCCTGTGCCGGCAGAATTCCGTTTGTGGTCACGTTCCTGGCCCGCCTGAGGCTTCACCCACGTCTGAACTGCCTCTCTAGCGCGATCATGCGACCCCGCCAAGGCGGCCTGGGGACAACCTTCTCACGCCTACGCCCTTGACGATGCATAGGCCACAGGCGTATCAGCCATTTCACGCATCGTGGTGATTTGGCCGGCCGGCTTGCAGCCACGTAAAACAACTCGCTAAAAGGGCCGCGCGCAAACCTGGTCAGCGCCCGGCTTCTATCCGGGGTTACGCGACCGGGTATTTTTGTATGTGCTGGAGATATTGTGATGACGAAGCGCGACACGGGAGCCGACCGCAACCTGCAAGCTTACTGGTCTCCCGAAACGATCCTGGTTCATGGCGGCACCCTGCGCAGCGGCTTCGGCGAGACTTCCGAAGCGCTGTTTCTGACGCAGAGCTACATCTACGAAAGCGCTGAGCAGGCCGAAGCGCGGTTCAAGGACGAAGATCCAGGCTTCATCTATTCGCGCTTCTCCAATCCGACGACGGATATGTTCGAGGAACGGCTGCGGCTGCTGGAAGGCGCTGAAGCCTGCCGCGCAACCGCCACCGGCATGGCTGCTGTCACTGCCGCGCTGATGAGCTATCTCAGGACCGGCGATCATGTCGTCGCCGCGCGCGCCATGTTCGGTTCGTGCCGCTATATCGTCGAAGATCTGTGTCCGCGCTTCGGTATCACCTCGACGCTGGTCCAGGGCAGCGACACCAACGCCTGGCGCGAGGCCATTCGCCCGAACACCAAGGCTATCTTCTTCGAGACGCCGGCCAATCCGACGCTGGAACTGGTCGACATCGAAGCGGTCGCGAAGATCGCACACGATGCCGGCGCGCTGGTTTTCATCGACAACGTCTTCGCGACACCGCTGCTGCAAAAGCCGCTCCAGCATGGCGCCGACGTCGTCATATATTCGGCCACCAAGCACATGGACGGCCAAGGCCGCTGTCTCGGCGGCGCGGTGCTGTGCTCGAAGAAATTCCTCAAGGATCATCTCGCGACATTCCTGCGCCAGACCGGGCCCTCTATCAGCCCCTTCAACGCCTGGGTCATGCTGAAGGGTCTGGAGACGATGCCGATCCGCATTGCCGCTCAGTGCGCCAGCGCGGCCAAGATTGCCGACTGGCTGGCGGAGCAACCAGGGGTCAGCCGCGTGCTCTATTGCGGCCGCGCGGATCATCCGCAAGCCGCCCTTGCCAAGAAGCAGATGTCCGCAGGCGGACAGGTCATCGCGCTGGAAATCGAGGGCGGCAAGGCCAGTGCCTTCCGGTTCCTGAACGCCCTGCGCCTGATCCGGATCTCGAACAATCTCGGCGATGCGAAGAGCCTCATCACGCATCCGGCCACGACCACGCATCAGCGCCTGACGCCTGAGGCGCGGACCGAACTGGGCATCACGGACAGCATGCTGCGGCTGTCGGTCGGCCTGGAAGCCGCACAGGACATCATCAACGATCTCGACACCGCGCTGAAAGCGGCGCGGAGCTGATCGCGAGAAGCGGGTAGGACGGCGACCATGGGCAACCCTAAAGTTCGTGGCATCGTGGCATTCCTGATCGCCCTGATCGTGGCTTATCCGGCCGTACTGTTCATCGGCCTCATGCTGGGTGAACACTTCGGCGTATCGCAGAGTGAAGGCGCCTATGCCATGGGTGTGGCGTTCTTCTTTGCTCCGGTCATCTCTTTGATCACAGCAGGTGCCATCGCGGTGCTGGTCGGTTTGCGGGCGCCGGACGAAAGCGAAACTACGCCGCCAGCAAATGCCAGCATATCATCGCGGCTGATCGGCCTCGCGGTCGGCGCGGTGCTGGGCTACGCCATCGGTTTTGCTGTCGTCTGGCTCGGCTTCAGCGGCCGGTCGTTCGAGACGTACGCTCAGGCCTGGCTGGCCGGCCACCTGCCGGAATTGGCGATGCTGGCCGGTGGACTGGCGGGCTTCATCGCGACACGTCGCGCGCCACCCGCGCAAAGTCCGAACTCCTGATCCGCTATTCTGCCGCCACCCGCCGCCGCAACGCGAGACGGTTCAGCAAGGCCCGCAAGGCTCCAGCCTTCAGCGGCTTGCGCAGCAGCGCAAATCCGCGCGAGCGCAACGCGCGCTCGACCTCGGGCGAATGATCGGCAGTGATGAAAATCGCCGGGATTTCTGTGTCCGTCACCGTCCGAACGCTGGTGACCGCATCTATACCTGTGGCATCGCGATCGAGATGGTAGTCCGCCAGGATCACATCGGGCACCAGATCCGCCCGCCGCACCACGGCGCGCGCGGCTTCGACGCTGCCCGCGGTCAGCACGGTACAGCCCCAACCCTCGAGCAGCATCTCCATGCCCTCCAGGACTTTCGGCTCGTTATCGATGCACAGAACCACCAGGCCTGCGATCGAGCCTGCCAGCACGCTTTCCCGCGGATCGACTGCCGGCAAGATCGCCTGGCTATCGCCCTGCGGCAGAAGCACGGAGAAGGTCGATCCGCGCCCCAGCCGCGATTTTATTGCGATCGGAACCTCCAGCACACGACAGATGCGCTCCACGATCGACAATCCAAGGCCCAGTCCGCGAATAGACGAAGCGCCATCCTCCAGGCGCTGAAACTCCTTGAAGATCACTTCGTATTTCGATGCCGGGATACCGCGACCGGTGTCGCTCACCTGGACCTTTATGCCGTCGCGCGTACGTCGCGCGCCGAACACGATGCCGCCGGTGGATGAATACTTGATCGCATTCGACAGCAGATTTTGCAGAATGCGCCTGAGCAACCGGCGATCGGTCCTGACCCACAGCGACGTTGAAACAACGCGAAGCCGCAAGCCTTTCTCTTCCGCCGAGGGCTCGAACTCCACCTTCAGGTAGGTGAACAGATCCTGCAGCGGAAACTCGCTGATCTCCGGTTCGAGACGTCCCGCATCCATGCGCGAAATATCGATCAGCGCCGCCAAAATCTCCTCGACCGACGCCAGCGACGTATCGATGTTGCGCGCCGCGACCAGATCACTCTCAGTGAGGCGACGCTCCGCCAGGCTCGACGCGTACAGCCGCGCAGCGTTGAGAGGCTGCAGAATGTCATGGCTTGCCGCGGCCAAAAACCGTGTCTTGTCGAGATTGGCCTCGTCCGCCTTGGCCTTTGCGACGCCCAGCGCAGCATTCACGCGCAGGATCTCGGCAGTGCGTTCGCGCACGCGGCGTTCCAGTGTCTCGTTGGCGCGCGCCAGAGCATTGGCCGCCGCCACGCGTTCGGTGATGTCGGAGTAGGTCGTCACGATGCCGCCCTGGGGCATAGCGGCAGTGCGGATCTCAATGATGCGGCCGTTGCGCAGCGTTTCCTGCATCGTACCCTTGTCGATCGTCATGCGATTGAGACGGTCGGCGACGAGAGTTTCGACATTGCCATCGCCCAGATCGCCACGTTCGGCGCAAAGACGCAGAATGCGATCGAGCGGCATGCCGACGCGACCGAGCTCCGGCGGCAAACCGAGCAGCTCGCGGAACTGACGGTTCCAGCAGATCAACTGCATGTCCTTGTCGAACACGCTGAGGCCGTGCCTCACCTGATCCAGTGCCGATTGCAGCAGATCGCGGTTGTATTGCAACGCCTCGGTCGCATCGTCGAGCAGCCGCAGCGCCGATTGGCTTGCAACGTTCGATCGCCTCAGCAGCAGCGACAGAACCAGCCGCGCCGAGGCCGCACCGATGGCGCTGGCCAGCAGATGCTCAGTGAAGCGCACGATCTGAACGTCGGCTTCCGCGTTCGGCGACAAGGGCGTATTGCGACTGGCAGCGAATTCCGCGAACGACCGATCAGCGCGGTCGGCGCCGAGATAGCGGGCGACAGTCTCCTGCAGATCCTTGACCGTGATCGACGTGCGCCACAGCCGGAAACCACCGGCAGGGGCCAAGCGCGGCAGATCCTCCTGCACGAAGATGTTGGCCTGCAGCCGCTCGACCGGCTCCGGCGCACGCAACAGCGACACCATAACCATGGCCAGCACGTTGGCGCACAAGCTCCAGATCACGCCATGCGTCAGCGGCTCAAAGCCGAGGAAGAACAGTTCTTCCGGCCGCAACATGCTGATCCCGAACGGGCCATCGACCAGGATACCCGGCGCGATCCAGCCCGCTTTGATGATCCACGGCAGCAGCAGCGTGTACATCCACACCGCGAACCCGGAGAGAATACCGGCGATGGCGCCGCGCGCGGTGCCTTTACGCCAGATCAGCCCCAGGAAGAATGCGGGCGCCAACTGGGCAATGGCAGCAAACGAGATCAGGCCTATTGCGGCCAATCCCTGCGCCTGGCCCAGCGCGCGATAGACGAGATAACCCAGCGCCACGATCAGGAAAATCGCCAGCCGCCGGATGATCAGCAGCACGTTGGCCAGGTTTTCGTCCTGGTGCGTCTCCAGCAATCGGTAGCGCAGAAGAAGCGGCACCACCAAACCGTTGCAGATCATGATCGCCAGAGCGATCGACTCCACGATCACCATGGCCGTCGCCGCCGAGAGACCGCCGATATAGGCCAGCGTCGTCATGAGATTGGCGTTCATGGAAATCGGCAGCGTGAGCACATACAGATCGGCATCGACGCCACGCCCGGGAAATGCCAGCAATCCCGCCGCGGCAATCGGCACGACGAACAGGTTGATCAGCACGAGATAGAGCGGAAACATCCATCGGGCGCGATGGATTTCCCGCTCCGAATTGTTTTCGACCACTGTGACGTGAAACTGCCGCGGCAAAAGAATGATGCAAACGAAACTCAGAAACGAGACCGTCAGCCATATGCCACCGTTGAACGGCCGATCGAACGTCGCCTGAATTTCCGTGCTTTCTCGCGCTCGCTCCGCAAACCCGTCAATGCCGCCGAAAACCGAGACCAGAACGAAAATGCCGACAGCGAGAAATGCCGCGAGTTTGACGAGAGATTCCGCGGCAACCGCCAGCATCAGACCGTCTTGATGCTCCGTCGCATCAATATGACGGGTACCAAACAGCACAGCGAAGGTGGCCAGCGAAATGGCGGCGATCAGGGCCGTTTCGGACGCCGCCTGGGAGGCAAGCGCCGTGGGCACCGCCGTAATCCACTCGCTCGTCGTATGCGACGTCCCCACGAGCAGCGCATCCGTTGAAATCACAACGGCTTTCAATTGCAGCGCGATATACGGCAGCGTGCCAGCGACGGCGACGAGGGTGACGATCGCCGCCACGGCCTGGCTCTTACCATATCGAGCGGCCAGGAAATCCGAGATCGACGTGATATTCTGGCTTTTTGAAAGCCTGACAATTCGCAAGATCAGCGGATAGCCGAATACGAACATCAGGATCGGACCGATATAAACCGGAATGAAGTTATATCCGGTAGAGGCAGCCAAACCGACGCTGCCGAAAAAGGTCCACGAGGTACAATATACGCCGAGTGACAGGGCATAGATCACCGGTCGCCCTTCGCCACCCTTGCGCGACCTGATCATCCGGTCGCCGGTCCAGGCAATGCCGAAAAGGACGCCGACGTAGGCGATGCCGAGCGCCACGATCGCCCATGCGTCAAACATTGCGCGCAGTCCTCGCGTTCAAGCGCACGGGATAACACTGGCAGGCGCTTTCGCGCTGCTGCGATTGGCGCCTCCCGGCAGCCCCAAGCCATTCATATTGCTTAAAATCCGATATCGTGTCCAACGGCAGCGTTTGCTCGTTGTCCACTCCCCGACCCGTACGATCGGATTTACAGGCGTAATGGGCCTGTCCTAGCCTCGACCTGCTCGATTCGCGGGCGTCGACGGCTCAATCTTCTGCGCTACGGAAGATCCAACAAGGGATATGGCCATGAAAATTATTAAGGAATTTCAAGAATTTGCCATGCGAGGCAACGTCCTCGACCTGGCCATCGGCGTCATCATGGGCGCTGCATTCGGTCCGATCGTTTCGACCCTCGTCGAAGGCATCGTCATGCCGCCCATCGGCTACATCCTGGCTGGCGTCGACTTCAGCGCCCTGGCCGTGACACTTCCGACCCCCACCGGCGACGGCGTGGAAATCAAGTACGGCCAGTTCCTGAACGCGGTTATCCGCTTCATCATCACGGCATTCGCCATCTTCCTGCTGATCAAAGCGATCAATCGCGTCCGCAAGCCGGCCGAGGCCGCAGCACCCGCTCCCTCGCCGAGCGAGGTCTATCTCAAGGAAATCCGCGACGCGCTGGTCCAGAAGTAAGCCGCGACCTGACGTCTGAACGAGCTTGCGCGTGATCGGTGGCAAATAACGTCGCCGGTCACGCGTAGCTGTCGTTTCCTGCCAGCTTTCACGTGAGCTACGAACAACTGCCGCCGCCGAGCACGCAGAACTTGGCGCAATGGACATGGCACAGCTTCACGGCGCCCTGGCGGAACATGCCACCATCGGCAACCGCCGCGGCCGCCAGGGTCGTGCCCATCTCGAAATCGGCGTCATACGGCAGCAGCGTGCACGGCAGCACGACGGGCGATGCAGCCCCCTTGCGCTTCACCACCATGCGGCTGCTGGCACACATGACGTCGCTCGGGCTTTTGTGGAGAATACCCCAGCAGGCGGTGGTGATCTCGGGAACCTCGTCGCGATTGTCCATCTCGGGAAACAGCGTCAGGACTGCCGGATCGGTGGCATCGACGCGCCAGCCGCGCTGAGCAATCAGTGCTGCATATCCGGCGCGTGTCGCAGCGTCATCTTCTCCCCAACACGTCCGGCCCGCGATCGCGATGTTGAAGGCGTTTGCCGATAGCCAATCCAATCCCGCGAGCGTCTTAGACCAGGAACGCGGCCCTCGCTCGCTTTCGTGCAGGACCTTGCTGTAGTGATCGAGGCTCACCCGGATCTTGAGGCGATCCCCATGGGCGTGCTTGAGCGCCAGGAGAGCCTCCTTGATCCGCGGCCGTTGCATCGGCTGCATCGCGTTGCTCAGCACCAGCACATCGAACCCGCGGCTCAGTGCGTCGTCGAGCATGCTCAGAAATTCAGGATTGAGAAACGGTTCGCCACCGGTAAAGCCGATTTCGCGAGTGCCCAGTTCAAGCGTCGCGATCTCATCGAAATACGCCGCAGCCTCCGCCGCGGAAATATAGACGAGGCGGTCGTTCTTCGGGCTGGATTCGATGTAGCAGTTGCGGCAGGTGATGTTGCACAGCGTACCAGTATTGATCCAAAGCGTCTGTATGACGGTCGGCGCCACGGTTGCGCGCGGCTCGCCCTTCGCAGTCCAATCCGGATCCTGGAACTTGCCCTGCGGCCGGCTCAAGCCGAGCTGCTCGCCATCAACAATCACGCACTCTTCCTATCCGCACCCAGCCCTACCGAATGGCGTACTTTATCACCGTCACCAACGCGACCTACTCACTTTCGGTTCAGCCTGCGCAACAGGCCAGATGAACGAATGTTCATTGGTGCGGCGGGCTATCGCCACACTTGTCGGCTAACGCGCAACTGGCCAACGAAAGGAGGCCACACTATGGACACGAAAAAGCTTGCACTGGTCGGTGCCGTAATCGTTGCCGCTCTTATAGGGTACGTCATGTTCGGCACGGACGAGGCTGAAACACCGACTGCTCCTGCGCCTGCGGCCACACAACC
>JAEZBU010000402.1 GCA_023426855.1 Pseudomonadota bacterium
AGGGGCGGCTCATAGCCGGATCGGCGTTCACGCTCCGCCTGTTGGACGATCTCCTGATAGTCCTCGGGGTACGGCTCCGCCGGATTGATTTCGAAAATGTCCGCCCGATGAGCGCGGCGGATCTGGCGCGCGATCACGCGGGTATTCCCGGTGCGGGAGAAATATGCCACCAGGATCGCGGCATTGGACTGGGCTTGCTGAGCTGCCGCCAGGTCGACGGACAGGCCAAACCCGCCCGCCAACGGCAATATCAGCGCTTCGCGCCGGGACAGCTTGTGTCGATCATTCATCTGATGGTTCTCTCATGCAGCATTCAACGACCAGTGGTGGCCATGAGATGCGCGGGATAGCGCTCGCCCTCGATATCGATAAGTTGGGGGCGGCACCCGCTGCGAGACTGTTGCGCAAGCAAATGCGCGCCGCTGGTGCTCGGTGCGTTCCACGCGGACGCCGCCCGAGCACAGTTGAGAATCCTTTCAGCTTGACCGGTCGCGAGCTCAAAATATTTGGCGAGCTTTCAAAGGCCTCAGCAACAGGGCGATTGCCAGGGAATTCGACATCTCCACTAAGACGATCGATCACCATGTCTCGGCGGTATTGGCCAAATCAGGTGCCAAGTCGTGCTGAGGCGGCGGATGTTTTTAGGCAAAGGATTGATGCTACCTAATATAGGGAGAAGTCCCGCTCAACCTAGGGATAATCTCCCGATGCGCCGGTTCGAAGTCATGCGTACGCTCAAAGCGCAATCGCAGCATTGGCAAATTCAAGGAGATTTACATGCCCCGCTATCTCATTGAGCGGAACATTTCCGGATGACGTTGACCTTGCTCCGGATCAGCAAGGCTGCCAAGCAGCGAGCACCGTCATTGAGAATAACTCGCTTCAAGGGATGACTTGGGTCCACTCTTACGTCACGCCTCATAGGAGGAGTACCTTTTGCATTTACGACGCACCGTCGCCAGAGGCCATTCGCAATGGTCGCCGAACGCAATGGTCTGCCCATAGACCGAATTACCGAGGTGAGGATTCTCGATCCTTACTTCCATATGAGTTTGCTGCCGTCGAAAAGGTACGGAGCAGTGCGCCGCACATGGTCGGTTCGTCCCAAATTGCCGACATTCAAAGCGCCGAAGCCGGCTGCGCATTTCGCGTCGCCGGCATGTCCGCAATTTAGAGGCACTGCGTCGGGAGCTTAGATGTCGATCACATCATCGACCTCGATCCCGAGATAGCGAACGGTGCTCTCGATCTTCGAATGGCGTTTCAATAAGTTGTAGGAATACAACGAGGCTACAAGCAAACAGCGGTCCCATCGGGTACGCGCTCAAAGCTCAACGATCTGCGAACCGCAGCAATTTCAACATATAAGTCACAGTTTCCATCCCGCGCCCTTCACGCACTTAGAGCAGGTCTAGATCATTGGTGTTGCCGTGTTTTTTTTAATAGGCTACGGGCGAACGGAGCGCAGAGCTGTAGCGCAATTCTGATCGGATCGATGATGTTCGAGGCGTTCGATGACCGGTAATTTCCACCGCTGGCTTGGAGATGTATTCCGCCGCTATCATACGGACGTGGTCCGTTATGCTGCGCGTCTTGTCGGCGACAGGGAAAGCGGCGAGGAAGTGGTGCAGAACGCTTACTTGCGCATGGCGGGACGGTCTGCCACTGCGCCCGCGATCGAGCATCCCAAGACCTACCTGTTCACGGCCGCCCGCAACGCTGCGATCGACTTCACGGCTAAACGTGCCACCGAATGGTCGTATCGCGTCGACGTCGAAGATTTGTCGTCGCTTGCGCTGACCGATGACCCCACGTCAGCTCTTCACCATCGCCAGCGCATTGCCCGACTTGCCGTGCTGCTGAACGAGCTGCCACCGGCCTGCCAACAAGCCTTCGTCATGAACAAGATCGAGGGGCGGAAACACAGCGAGATCGCACGCACTCTGGGCGTTTCTACCAGCATGGTGGAAAAGCACGTCATGCGAGCGCTGCTTCATTGCCGGGATTTCATGCGCGACGACGGCTGAAAGATTTCGCTGTCCATTGAGGATCTTTGACTTCAATGCCGTCTATAGAGACGTGCAGGCCCGTTTTGTGAGCAGCGATCGACCCCGTAACCTGTGACTTGCAACGAACCGAAACCAGACTATCCCCCCAAAGAGCTTTCGAACGAAGCTCTTGAGTGGATTGTCCGCCTTCATTCCGGCGAAGCGCACAATCGGGACTGGGCAGCCTTCGCGGCTTGGCGTCTGCAAAGTCCGGAACACGAAGCAGCAGCCGCGGAAGCGGAAGCTCTCTGGGGCGACGCCTCAGATTTGCATTGGGATCAGAAGGCGAAGATTGTTCGGCCCGGGCGGCGAAGGAAGTCCAAGATTTCTCGCCGCGCCGTGCTGAGCGGGATCGCAGGCGTCGGATTGGGCGCATCCGGTGCACTTTGGGCTGGCGGGGGGCTACGCTCGTTCATGTCCGATTATGCGACTGGCGTAGGTGAACTGCGCACGCTGGAGCTGACGGATGGTACCCGCATCTCGCTCAACGCCATGTCGGCACTCAACGTAGACTATTCGCCAACGCGCCGACGCGTGGTGCTTGTTGAAGGCCAAGCTTACTTCGAGGTGGCGCCGAATAAATCGCGGCCGTTTCTGGTCGAAGCGCGTCGCACAACGGTATCGGCCCTTGGTACTGCTTTCGATGTCGACACCAGCTTGGCGGATGGACGCGTCAGCGTGTGCGTAACGGAGCACGCCGTGAGAGTGCAGCCCGAAGGCTCCGGCGATGCTCTCGTTCTGCCACAAGGCCGCAAAGTGGTGATTTCCAAAGCGGGGCGCGCCGGCCCCGTGATGGAACAAGATCTGGCCTCTGCGACGGCATGGAAGACAGGAATGCTGATCGCTGAAAATCTCGAACTGCAGGACGTGATTGCCGCGCTTCGCGCCTACCACAGCGGCTGGATCGTCTTTCAAAGCGACAGCATCAAATCCCTCCGCGTCAACGCCGTGCTCGATCTCAGAACGCCCAATCAATCCATCCATGCGTTGGCCGCAGGTTTACCGATCCGCGTCCGGCAACTTTCCAACTATGTCACCGTGGTTTCAGAGGCATAAGGCGAGCGCCGAAATTTTCGTGGCAATTTGTTGAGGATTTTTGTCAGGATTTAGGTCTAAGCCAGTGAGGGAGACATTCACCGCGCTGGCAACGATCCCTCGTCATGGCATTGAAGACAGGGGATCACATGTCGCGTGCGTTTGGGGGATATCGGTGTCTGCGGGCATTCCTGCTTGCGTCCACAGCCATAGTCTCGCTGCCTGGCACACTAAGCGCACAAGCGCAGCAGCCAGCGGCTACTCAAGGAAATACGGTCAACTTCAATATTTCAGCTCAACCGCTGACGTCGGCACTCACCGCCTTCGCGCGACAATCCGGTGTGCAGTTGGCCTACCCAGCGTCGCTCACGGCCGGCAAATCCGCACCGGCGCTTCAAGGGCCACTCGCACGCGACGCCGCTTTGAGCCGTCTGCTCAGCGGCAGCGGCCTGACCTTCAGCTTTACCGGCGCCAATATGGCGACAATCAGTTCCCCAAACGCTGGTGGCGCTGCTGCCACCGTCGATGGTGCGATATCGCTGGACACCATCGACGTATCGGGCGGCGGATCCGGCACAGCGGCAGCTGATCTCCCCTACCAGACGCCCGGCTCCACCGCATACGTTTCGGCAGAGCAGATTTCGCGTGTTCCACCCTCCTCCGTCGCCGACATTTTCAAAGGCGTTCCTGGTGTCATGTCGGCGCAAGGGCGAAACGGCGCGGCGCTGGACGTCAACATTCGCGGCATGCAAGGCATGAACCGGGTAAAAACGACGGTTGATGGTGCCGAGCAATCAACATCGACATATCGCGGCTACTTCGGCGTCGACAATCGCACCTACGTCGATCAGGACTTCATCAGCGGCATGGAAATTACCAAAGGGCCGGGGGGATCTGCTGCGAGCGCCGGTGCGAATGGCGGCGTCGTTGCAATCACTACGCTGACGGCGGATGATATTCTCCTGCCTGACGCCAACTATGGTGTTCGTCTCAAGGGATCACGGAGCTCCAACAGCATCGATCCGGTCATCGGAATGCAGCCGAATGACTCAAGAACAGAGACGACAAATCTGTTTGATGCATACGGCGGATCCGGCAGCATCGCTGCCGCAGCACGTACCGAGAATGTGGAAGTCGTCGCCGCGTATTCCAGACGCCAGAACGGAAACTACTTCACGGGGACAAACGGTCCGACGCACTATGATCACCCGGCGCAACCTTTCCCGCGTGAATATTCCTACGTTGGCCCAGGGCGCGAAGCGCTCAACACGTCGGAAGACGTCGAGTCTGGCTTGATCAAAAGTACGTTCAGGCTAGGCGATCACTCTCTTCAGCTTGGATATATCTACTACGATAATCACTACGGCGAAATCACACCGACAATTGCTCAAACCGGCGGACAGCGCATACTGTCACACACCAATGTCAAAAATCAGACGGCAAAGTACCGCTATAATCCAGTAGGAAACGACCTGATCGATTTGCAGTTCAATCTATGGCGTACCGAAACATTGGAGGTCGCCAACTACTTCTCCTTGTTTTCCTACCTGAGAGTCCCAACCCAATCGGAGATGCATGGGGGCGATGTCTCCAATACATCCCGTTTCGACACCAGCATCGGCGCATTTAAACTAAAATACGGCTCATCCCTGTCCTTCGAGGACTCGGATATTCCTTCGGGAGTTGTGAGTAGCCCGCAAACACTAATAGGAAAGCGACAGATAGGCAGCACTTACATCAACGGCGAATGGAAGGCGCTCGATTGGCTTCAGTTCAACGCTGGCGGTCGGTATGACTTCTATGAAGTGAACTCAGCCCAGGGTGATCGCGAAGGCGGCGAGTTCAGTCCGAGCGCAGCGATCACAGTGTTACCTTGGGACGGTATTCAGTTTTTTAGCAGCTATACAGAAGGTATACGCCCCGCGACCATTCGAGAAACGACGCGAGGCGTCGGGAATACCCAATTCAATTCAAGTCTCGAACCTGAGCGCTCGAAGGCGCTTGAAGTTGGCGTCAACGTCGACAAGCGCGATACGCTGGTTCCTAATGATGTGTTCAGAGCCAAGCTCGCATACTTCAACACGACCGTTGATGACTATATCTACAGGGACACGCCTCCTGGCGGCGGCGTCTACGATTTTTGGGCCGTCAACCTGGATAAGGCGAAGTTCTCTGGCGTCGAGTTGCAGCTCGCCTATGATGCGCGCCGTATTTTCATGGAACTCGGCGTCACCTATTACGACAATATCGAGTTCTGCCGGGTTGGCGAGCCATGCCGCGCGCAAGATCTCTACCGTCCTATCAATCGGATATGGGACTATTCGTCCAATCACGTGCCGCCAGAATTCATGGCGACTGCCACGGTTGGCATGCGCTTCCTCGACGAAGCTCTCACCGTTGGGACGCGGTTGACATACGCCACCGAACGCAAGATTGGCCCAAGTCCTATCGATGTTAGTACCGCCGTTGTCTGGGCGCCGTTTACGCTGGTAGACCTGTTCGGTAGCTACAAATTCAGTGACAATGCCATCCTGAATGTCAGCGCCGAGAATCTGACTGACAAATTCTACATCGATCCGCTCGGCGGAACACCGATCGCCGCGCCGGGGCGCACCATACGCACTGGGCTCACAATGAAGTTTTAGGCGCGCGGTTACTTGGTATTATTGGCTATCTACGTGAGGCAGAGTTTGCTGCCGTGGGAAGGGTACGGAGCAGTGCGCTGCACATGACCGGTTGGTCCCAAGAAGCGGAAGTCGACCGATCCGTGGTCGTCGCCCTTGGCGATCGCTGACCAAGTCCGCTCGCGGAACAGCACCAACTGTCGGACGTCTATCGTCTCCACGATCTCGATTGCACGGTCTACCTCGATGCCGAGGTAGCGAACGGTGCACGCGATCTTCGGTGTGCCCAGGGCGGTGCGCACGTTGTCGGTTTCACGATCGATTTGTCCGGATGGACTAGGCGTGGCTCGACCGCACGCCCCGTGTGACGACCGTCATGCTGGCGGAGGCTCTGACGCTCTCGATGAAGCGAACGTCACCTCTTTTCTGAAGCTATCAAAGCGCAACGCATTCCACTTTCCATCAATCAGACTGATCGCCGCCTCTACGCGCAACTGGGATTGCAATCCAAACTGGAATGGCGCCGCTTGATCATAGCAGATCCTTTTGTGCGCCTAGGGTAAGTTTTGTGCGTATTACAGCAATGGCGCATACACACTATATAGCTCTTACCATCACTCGGATTTGAGAAAAGGTAAGATCATGACCAGCTCAATGAAGGCGATCGTCCTCAGCAAATTCGGTGGCTTCGACGCTTTCGAGATGCGCGATGTTATCGTACCGGTCGTCGGACCTCGGCAGGTCCGAGTGCGCGTCCACGCTACAGCCATCAATCCCCTAGACTATCAAATCCGACGCGGCGACTACGCCGACTACGTGCCGCTCCCCGCCATCATCGGTCACGACATTTCCGGCGTCGTGGAAGAGAAGGGAGCCAATGTAACCGAGGTCGACATAGGCGACGAGGTTTACTACACGCCGAAAATCTTCGGCGGCCCCGGCTCATACGCGGAGCAGCACGTTGCCGATGTCGAGCTGGTCGCCCGCAAGCCGCACAACATCAACCACCTGGAGGCCGCCAGCCTGACGCTGGTTGGGGGGACGGTCTGGGAAGCTTTGGTGGCCCGCGCCCAGCTTGCCGTTCATGAAACCATTCTGATCCACGGTGGTGCCGGCGGTGTGGGTACGATAGCGATCCAGCTTGCCAAGGCGATGGGCGCGCGGGTCATCACGACGGCGCGCCGTAGTAACCATGACTTCGTGCGTTCACTCGGAGCGGACGAGGTCATCGACCACACCTCCGATGACTACGTTTCAGCCGTGGCAGACCTGACGCAGGGGCAAGGGGTGAACGTCGTATTCGACACCATCGGCGGCGATACCCTGACGAGAAGCCCGCTCGCTCTCGCGGATGCCGGACGGGTTGTCAGCATCGTCGACATCGCGCAGCCGCAGAACCTGATCGAGGCT
>JAEZBU010000424.1 GCA_023426855.1 Pseudomonadota bacterium
GTCCGGTGCCGCTAAGCGCTGGCGGACCGGAGCAGGCGAGAGGACTTATCTGAATGTGGAGCTATCGGGCCCGTCTGGAGCGCGATCTCGCGCGCTGGCGTGAGGCGGGTTGGGTAACCGAGGCGGGCGACGCGGCGATCCGCGCTGAGCTGGCGGCGTCCGGCCGCGGCATCGGTCTGTCGTCGGTGCTCGCAGTTCTGGGTGCGGTGCTGATCGGTTTCGCGGCGATGACCTTCGTTGCCGCCAATTGGCAAGTCATGCCGCGCATTGGCCGGCTGGGCCTGCTGCTCGTCGCGCTGTGGGCCTGTTACATTCTCGCCGGGGTGTTGTTTCAGCGTCGCCTGGAAGGCTTTGCCCACGCCGCCGTGCTCGGCGGTGTCGGATTGTTCGGCGCCAGCATCATGCTGATCGCGCAGATGTACCACATCGACGGCAATCCGCCCGACGCGGTGCTCACTTGGGCTGCCGGGGCGCTGCTGGCCGGCGTGGTGTTGCGCGCCAATCCGGCGCTGGTGACGGCGATGCTGCTGGTTTGCCTTTGGAGTGGCTGGCAGACCGGATTGATCGAAGCCGTGCACTGGCCATTTCTGATTGGCTGGGCGGCCGTGTTCGCAGCGTTTGTCTGGCAGCGCTGGGCACCGGGGCAGCACCTGTCGGCCATCGCGCTCAGCGCCTGGATCATCAGTATTGGCTATATCCTGAAGGGTAATCCGCACTGGATCGTGGCGTTGGTGGGCTTGGCGGTGGTCGGTCTGGCGGTGGCGGCCGAACTGGTGCCCGGCTGGTGGCAGCGCTATGCGACACCGCTTCTGGGCTACGGCATGGTCGTCGCGTTCATGGGGTTGTTCGCATTCACCTTCGCCGAAAAGCGTGAAGCGGGGGAGCTCATTCTGCTCTCGGTCACGACGCTTGGCCTGTTGCTGGCGTCGGTCTATTGGGGTTGGCACACCCAGCAGAAGAGCATCCTTTGGCTCGGATACATCGGCTTTTCGATCGAAATCCTGGCGCTGTATTTCAAGACCATCGGCACGCTGCTCGGCACGTCGTTGTTCTTCCTGCTGACCGGATTGATCGTCATTGGGCTATCGTGGCTCGCCTTCCGTCTGCATCGGACCACTGGCGCTGAGGGGGCTGCACCATGATCAAGCTCTCCGGGCGTAGCATCTGGCTTTCGATTGCGCTGGTCGCCGGCATCCAGACGGCGGTGCTCGGCTACATGGTGGGCGAGCGCATCACCGTGTTGAAGACCGGCAAGGAAATCGTGCTGCCGGTCGTGCCGGTCGATCCGCGCAGCCTGTTCCGCGGCGACTATGTCATTCTGAGTTACGACATCTCGCGAATTCCGGGCGAGTTGCTCCCGGAGGGCCTGACGCGCGGCGACAAGCTTTATGTCACGATCGAGAAGACGGAGGCTGACACCTACAATGCGGTTGCCGCCAGCCTCGATCATCCCGGCGCCGCGGCAGACAACCGTGTCGTACTGCAGGGCTGGTTGAATTTGGGCCGCGTATCAGGTACGCAGCGGCCGAAGTTCGCGTTCATCCGCTATGGCCTCGAGAGCTATTTCGTGCCCGAAGACACCGGGCGGGCGCTGGAAGACACCGCGCGCGAGAAGAAGCTGGCGACGATCGTGGCCGTCGATCGCAACGGTAAATCGGCCATCAAGGGGTTGGTGATCGAGGGCGAGCGCGTTTACGACGAACCGATGTTCTAGGCTGGTGGGCGCGTCGGCTTGTCGGCGTTCTGCTGCGTGCTAAAAACGCGCGATCAGAAGTTTCAGGAGAAGAAGAATGGCAATCGTCCGTCATGAGCCATGGGGTCTTGGCACCGAAGTCGTTGAGGCCAACGGTTTCGTATTCACCGGCGGGGTCGTCCCGGAAGATTCCAGCCAGGATATGAAGGGTCAGACCCGTCAGGTCCTAAACGAAATCGACCGCCTGCTCGCGGTCGGCGGCACCGACAAGAGCAAGATCATCACGACCACGATCTGGGTCAGCGACATCAACAAGCGGGAGGATCTGAACGAAGTCTGGAAGGAATGGGTCGACGGCAACAACCTGCCGGGGCGCGCCTGCGTCGAGGCCAAGCTCGCCGATCCAAAGTGGCTGCTGGAAATCATGGTGGTCGCATCCAAGTGACATCGCAAATTCGATTGCGATCGGTATGATGTGGCAGGGGGGAGCAACGGTTCCCCCACGCCAACAGGGGAATTTCATGAGCAAACCCCAGCGACTGCCGCCGGCCAAACGCTCCGACTTCAAGCACTTCCGCATCATCCAGACGCGCTGGATGGACAACGACCTCTACGGTCACGTCAACAACGTCACCTACTATTCGTACTTCGACACCATCATAAATCGCTATCTGATCGATCCGGGCGGCCTGGACATTCATAACAGTCCGCTGGTTGGCGTGGCTGTCGAGACCATGTGCCGGTTTCACGCGCAGATCACGTATCCAGAGGACATCGACGCGGCGCTTCGCGTTGGACATCTCGGGACGTCGTCGGTGCGCTATGAGCTCGGCCTGTTCGGCGTTGGCGAGGACGAGGCGCGGGCGGACGGCCACTTCGTGCATGTGTTCGTCGATCGGCATACGATGCGGCCATCCAGGATGACCGATCAGATGCGCGATGCGCTGGCCCGGCTTCTCGATTGACGAGCGGGTGACGGCGGCAAGTCGTCAGTTGCCGAACAGCATATCAAACAGGGTTTTGGGCTTCTGCTGCCGGCGTTGCTGCTGGCCACCTGAGCCGCTGCTCCGCTGAGCGTAGCCCGGAGAACCCCAACCCTGGTTCCACGGTGCCCAGAACGGATCGGATGGGCCGCGTTGCTCGACAGGGCGACGCTGTTGCGCGACCTGCGGACGGATGGCCCTCAGCTCCAGCTCCTCCGTGATGCCGTCGACGCTGGCGATGGTGACCTTGCCTTCGTTCCAGGTCCAGGTGGACTGCTTGTCGCCCTGCCGCTCCATTTGCATGCTGACGACTTGGCTGGAGGCGAGGTCGATGATGGCGATCTGTTCGACCTCTTCCTGCGGGCCATTCATGGTCGACTGGCCTGCGTAGTAGCGCAGCAACCCGATGCCTTTCAGTGGCGCATCCTTGAGTTCCCACGACAGCAGGCGCGGTTCGCCTTGGCCGGCCATCTCAAGGGGCACGTGCAGCTTGGTGTGACCATCGAGCTGGGCGCTGTAGCGGCCGGCCTGACGCATGACGCGCCAACTCGGAATACCGGCACCTGCAACCTCGGTTCGCCCATCAGACTCGACCCCGAGTGCCTGCAGCGATGCGCGAGACTGACGATGTGATGGCTTCAACGTCAGCGCAGTCTTGAAGCTCGCGATGGCTTCGTCGTTGCGGCCGAGCGCCAGTTCGACTTCGCCCCTGACCCAATGCACATCAGCGCGCTTGCCGTCGATGCGCAGCGCTTTTTCGACTTCCTTGAGGCCCAGTTCGGGCTGGCCGGTTTGCTTGTAAAGCCATGCGCGGTAGATGAAGGCGTCGACAGAACGCGGATCTATCTCCAGCGCCTTGGCCAGATCGGCTTCGGCCTCTTCATAGGCTTCGACGTGCGCGTGCGCGTAGCCACGGCCGGCGAGCGCCTTTGCCGAGTTTCCATCGATCTCGACGGCGCGCACGAAGTCGCGGAGAGCGGAAGCTGCGTTGCTTGCCTCCAAATAGGCGTGGCCACGCTGAACATGCAGATCGAGGCTATTCGGTTCGAAAGCGATCGCGCGGCTGAGATCCTCGATCGCTTCATCAAAACGGTCGATGTCGATCAAGGCGGCGGCACGTGCCTGATAAGCCGTGCCGGATCGTGCATCCGCCGAAATGGCGCGCGCAAAGTCTCGGATCGCGGCGTAGGGACGGTCCTGATCGAGCAGCGCGCGACCACGGCCGCTGAGAGGTGCAGCGTTCTGCGGCATCAGGGTGATGGCGCGTGTGTAATCGCGCAAAGCCGGCTGCGATTGGTTGAGCCGCAAGTAGGCTCCACCGCGATTGTTGTAGGCGGCGGCGTACCCCGGAGCCAGCGCGATGGCGCGATCGAAATCCTTGATGGCTTCCTGTGGCAGTCCGAGCGCCAGAAGGATATTGCCGCGGTTGTTGTAGATTGGCGCGTATTCGGGAAACAGCGCGACGGCACGGTTGTAGTCGTCCAGCGCCTGCTTGGACTGGCCAAACCGGCTGTAGGCGACGCCGCGGTCGTTGAGGATGGCGGCGCGACGGTCGTTCGGCAGCGTGGTGTCGGCAAGTGCGTCGGTGTAGGCGGCGACCGCTTGCTCGACGTTGCCGCGCAGCAAGGCCGACGCAGCTTCCTGCGCCTTAACCGCTGCATTTTCGCCCGCCGCATGCAAGGGCGTGACGGCAGCCAGTGTCAGGGCCGCCGTCAGCAGGATGGGTCGAAGCGCTGTCGCTCTCAGCATGTGGGCTCCGATACGTCACGCGTCGTGCGCGGCTGACCATACGGCAGCCGCATCATGGCTATAACGCAATACCGGCAGAAACCCGGCCGCTGATCCACAGGCTTCGCGTCGGGATGGGAGCCCGCGGGTCAGCCCTTCACGATCGCAGCGATGGCTTTGCCAAGCTCCTTTGTCGAGGCCTTTCCGCCCATATCAGCAGTTAACGCATCACGGGCGCGAATCACATCCTCGATTGCGCTTACGATAGCATCCGCGGCTTCCTTGTGCCCGAGATGCTCCAGCATCATCGCGCCGGACCAGATCTGGCCGATCGGGTTGGCGATGTTCTTGCCCGCAATATCGGGTGCCGAGCCGTGAACGGGCTCGAACATGGAGGGATAGTCGCGCTCCGGATTGATGTTGCCGCCCGGCGCGATGGCGATGGTGCCGGTCGTCGCCGGACCGAGATCCGACAGGATGTCGCCGAACAGGTTGGAGCCGACGATCACATCGAACCACTGCGGGTTGCGCACCAGATGCGCGGTCAGGATGTCGATGTGGAACTGGCTGGTCTTGACCTTGGGGTATTCCTTGCCCACTTCGGCAAAGCGCTCGTCCCAATAGGGCATCGAGATCGAGATGCCGTTGGACTTGGTGGCCGAGGTAACCTCGCGGCGCTTGCGGGTCATGGCCAGATTGAAGGCGTAGCGCATGGCGCGCTCGCAGCCCTTCTTGGTGAAAACGGACTGCTGGATGGCCGCTTCGAGTTCGGTGCCTTCATACATGCGGCCACCGATCGACGAATACTCGCCCTCGTTGTTCTCGCGCACGATCCAGTAGTCGATATCGCCGACCTCGCGACCGGCCAGCGGCGAGGGCAGGCCCTCGAACAGGCGCACGGGCCGCAGATTGATATACTGGTGGAAGCCGCGACGGATCGGGATCAGCAGGCCCCACAGCGAGACGTGATCGGGAACGCCCGGATAGCCCACCGCGCCGAGGAAAATCGAGTCCGTCTCGCGCAGCCGATCCAGTCCGTCGGCGGGCATCATCGCGCCCTTCTTCTTGAAGCGCTCGCAGCTCCAATCGAAATGCTCGAACTCAAAATCGAGGTCGAAACGGCTGGCCGCGGCTTCGAGCACGCGCAGGCCCTCAGGCACCACTTCGTTGCCGATGCCGTCGCCTGGAATGACCGCAATCCGCATCTTGTTGGATTTGCGGTGCTTGCCCTTGTCCTTTTCTTTGTCTTTGGCCATTCCGTCATCGCTCCGAGGTCGCTGGGACAGGCAACTCGTTCCAGAGTGCCGCTGTCACCGGGATATGCGGCGGGCGCAATCCCTTCCACTCCCTCGTTTATCCGAGAACCCGCAGGCAGCCAATCATGTCGGCAGTTGTAGGGTAACGGTTTGGTTGGCGGCAGCACGACAGATCTCAGGCCGTAGCCTCGGTCCGGATGCCGTGGCGGACTTTCGTCCTCAGCAGGCCACCGTAGATGGCGCGAACCTTAGCCGCCATCACTTCGGCCGTGTAGCGGCGGGCGCGGCGGCGGGCTGCGGAGGCCAGCAACGTTCTGAGGCGGCTATCTTCGGCGATCTGCCGGATCGCGGTGGCGAAGGCATCGGCGTCATGCGGCGGGGCAAACAGGGCGGCACCCTCCCATAGCTCGCGGTGCGTCGGGATATCTGACAAGACCAGCGTGCAGCCCATCTCGGCGGCTTCCAGCACCTGAAGGCCGAACGGCTCGTAGATCGCCGTCGATACAAAGATCGGCTTTGCGGCCAGCCATTCGGCGAGCTGGCCTTCGCGCAGATGACCGAGCCATCTGATATGCGAGAAGCTGACCTGGCCGGTATCCGGGCTCTCGCAGGGGCCAACTGCGAACAGCGAGAGGTCGAGTTTCCCGGCAGCAGCGTCGAGTGTCTTCAGGTTATATCCGTCATCCCACAACTGGCAGGCCGTGATGGCGAAGATGGCGGTCGGGGCCGTCGTACCTTCGGTCAGGCTCTCACGCATGCTTGGCCGTCGCCCCTTGTGTACGACCGATGGCAGCGCGGGGAGATGATACGTTTCCGACATGCAGCGCGCGAAACTCGCTGTCGGCGCAATCACCGCATCTGATCGCATGAGGCCGAGGGCCATGAACTCCTTGTGCCACCTGAGCTCGCGCTCAAGCGGCTCTGTCCGGACGGCATGCCATCGCGTCGCGACGCAGGAATGGCAGGCGCTGACGACTGGCGCTGGATAGTCGGCGTTGGCCGCCAGTGCGGGATTGTTGAGATGGATGACGCGTGCGCCTTCCTGGCGGGCAATCGCGGCGACGGCATTTGAAGCAGCCTGCAATCCGTACGGCGAGGAGGCGTAGCTGGCCGGCAGATCCAGGAATATGAGCTTCAACCCGCGAATGCGACGCGCTCTGCGCTCCTGTTCAGGATCAGGCCGGGGGCCGATCACACATAACGTCGTGTCGGTATCGTAGGCGCGGAGGCCCTGGGCGAGATCGAGCGCATAGTGCCACAGATCGCGCGTGACATCCGTTGTCATGAAGGTGCGCAAGCTGGTCAGTTGCGTGAGTTCTGGGAGCATGCGGCCTCCAACCCGGTCGTCAGTGTGGCGTCAACGTCATGCCTGTTGGCATGCGTGACATAGCGGCGCGAAGTCCGTCGAAGACCCGAAACTGGCGATGGAGTTTGGAGAAGAGTTCTTGCCTGGAATTTCGAGTTTCGCCGCGATCGCTGAGCAGCCTGTGGCCGCCGTTTGTTTGAATTTTCCGATCGCGAAAATCGAAGACGTCGCCATGTCTGATTGTCGTAGTTCGATCACGGTAGCCGTCTCTACGCAGATACATCGAATACAAACTAAAACCCGTTGCTGCTGGCTTTGTTCCAGCTTTCGGTTGAGTTTTTGAATTAACTCAACCAACAAGCGCATGCTATCAATTGTGAAATTCAATCTTAACGCGCATCATGTCCGGACGCTGAGTCTGGCTAAAGCTGCGTACTTGTGAGCCCCAGGCCGGTTGCAGCGGCGCGGACCAGCGACGGCCATTCCGAGCCGGACAATCCCCAGTTGAATTTCTCGTAAAGGAGCTGGCCGCGGTTGGCCGAGACTGTGAAGTCGTAGTCCGGCGCAGGACGAAAGCGCTCAATATCGACCGAGAACGGGATCAGGATATGTTGTTGGGATGCGTGCGCCGCCATCATGCTGCGCTTGAGCGCAACCTGGTCCGCGGAGAGCTTGATTGGAACCTCGGCCGAGTGGCACTGCGAAATGAAGCTTTGTCTCAACATTTCGCCATTCTCGCCCTCGCGATAGTAGGGCATCTCGACGATCAGGATATCGCGACCGCTGTTGCGCAGGAGCTGGGCAGCAGCATGGACGGCGAAGGCGGTCGCGTCATGGTCGGGATGACCACCCTCATAGGCGTGCGTAAAAAGCACCCTCAGCCCGCGCGATTCTACGAGGGCGATCAATAAATGCGTGACCTCCGCCAGTCGGCGCACAACCTGCTGATCGGGAATGTCGAGCCTTATCTGGTTTTCCGGGGCGACGCCGGCGATCGCAACCGCCTCGTTCAACTCGCGGCGACGCGCGTCGGCGTAATCCGCTGCCGTCGCGAAGCCGAGCGCGCGGGCATCCTCCAGGTTCGTCGGGGCGCCGTCGGTCACCATGATCAGGCTGGCACCCTGCCAACGCGACAGCATGGCGCCGCAGCCGATGGTTTCGTCATCCGGATGCGCGACGACGATACCCACGTCGGTGGCGGAAATCGGCGTTGAGCCTGCGGCGAGCAGGACCGCAAGGCGCGCCTGAGCATCCTGGGAAACTAAGGGGCGTAGCGGCATGGATTTCTGTCCCGCGATCAGTGCTGTTGTTCGGCCGCCATCAACTCCGCGCCGTGCCGTGTGACGCTCAGCATCACCACCGAGGCCGGCGCAATCTCGACCGAGACGAAATCGTCGATAGATAGTCCGCGGCAATGCATCAGCACGGTTTGCAGCACCTCGCCATGGCTGACCAGCACGACCCGGCGGCCGGGATGCGTGGCATGCACGCGGCCAAGGTGGCGCAGGATGCGCGCGCGCACGTCGGCGAGGCTCTCGCCATCCGGCGGCTGGCAGAGGCTGCGCAGGATGTTCCAACGCCGCCATGCCGGATTGCGTGACAGCGTCTTGAAGCTCAGTCCGGTCCAGGCGCCGAAATCCATCCCGTCCAGCCCGAAGTTGATGTCCAGCGGCACGCGGGCGGTATCAGCGATGATCTGCGCGGTTTCCAGGCTCTGCTGGCGCGGGCTCGACTGCACGCGAGAGATGCCGCGGCCGACAAGCTGTTCTGCCAGTTGCTGGGCTTCGGCGAGCCCCGGATCATTGAGGCTGACACCGGGAAGACGGCCGAGCAGCATCTTGCCCAGCATGTTGTGGCTGGCATGCCGCACCAATATCACTTCGGTCGGCAGACGCGAGACCGTCGCGCGGCGCAACAATCGTCCGTTGCGCGCGCGGGCCAGTGAGCGTGCCCGTGGCGGAGGCAGGGTCATCGAACTCATTGTGGGCTCCTTGTCGGCGGCCGACGCGGACCGCTGCTGTCGGGTGCGTCTTAAGAACCTGCTGACAGAGCAGGTAATTCAGCGATTGATGGTTCGGCGAACGCGACAGCTTGTGGCGGGTTCCAGCAGTGCGCGGGTCGTTCCACGAAAGCAGCCGACATGGTTGCTGCCGGGAGGTGGCGGGACGGCTGCGGCTATCGGCCCGCGTCGCAACTGCGTGAGCAATCGCCATTTCAAGTGCGATATGGTTGCGCGTTCGTCGCGGCTGCGTTACGAGCGTGCTTCGGGCGGTTCGCCAGAACGGTTCTAACCAGGACACGCTACACTATGAGCCCGCTATTGCTGGACTACCTGCCGCTCGCGGTGTTCCTCGGAGTCGCGCTGTTCATTGGCGTGGCTTTGATGGTCGCGCCGTTTCTGGTCGCGGTTCGCAATCCGGATCCGGAGAAGGTGTCGGCCTACGAATGCGGTTTCAACGCGTTCGATGATGCCCGCATGAAGTTCGACGTGCGCTTCTATCTGGTCTCGATCCTCTTCATCATCTTCGATCTCGAAGTCGCCTTCCTGTTCCCGTGGGCCGTGGCCTTCGGTGATATCGGCGCATTCGGCTTCTGGTCGATGGTCGCGTTCCTGGGCGTGCTGACGGTGGGCTTCATCTACGAATGGAAAAAGGGAGCCCTGGAATGGGATTGATCCTCCCCGGCAATCCGGTGTTCGACAAGGTGCGCGAAGGGGCTGGCGCAGGCGCCGCCGTCGCCAAGCCGAACGATCCCTATTTCGAGACCATCTCGAATGAGCTGGCAGACAAGGGTTTCATCGTCACCGCTACCGACGACCTCATCAACTGGGCGCGCACTGGCTCGCTGATGTGGATGACGTTCGGTCTCGCCTGCTGCGCGGTCGAGATGATGCAGGTGTCGATGCCGCGCTGGGACGTGGAGCGTTTCGGCTTCGCGCCGCGTGCCTCTCCGCGTCAGTCCGACGTGATGATCGTGGCGGGCACGCTGACCAACAAGATGGCCCCGGCGCTGCGCAAGGTCTACGACCAGATGCCGGAGCCGCGCTACGTCATTTCCATGGGGAGCTGCGCCAACGGCGGCGGCTACTACCACTATTCCTACGCTGTGGTGCGCGGCTGCGATCGCATTGTCCCGGTCGACGTCTACGTGCCGGGTTGCCCGCCGACCGCCGAGGCTTTGCTGTACGGTGTGATGCTGCTGCAGAAGAAAATCCGGCGCACGGGCACGATCGAGCGCTGAAGGCTGCAGTCGGGTCGCAAGGGGAGAATGAAGCAGAATGGCCGCTGAGAACGAATCGCTGCGTGAGCTTGGCGAGTATCTCGAGGCGAAGCTCGCAGCCACGCTGCTCCGCTGGCATTTGCGTCTCGGCGAGCTGACAATCCATGTCGCCCCGGCCGAGATCGTACCCGTGTTGAAGCTGCTGCGCGATGATGGCCGCTGCCGTTTCGAAATCCTGCTGGATATCTGCGGTGTGGACTGGCCGGCTCGCGAGAAGCGGTTCGACGTCGTCTATCACCTGCTGTCGCCGCGCCTCAGCCAGCGTATCCGCGTCAAGATCGAAACGGATGAAGACACGCCGGTCACCAGCGCCGTCGATGTGTTTCCTGCCGCCAACTGGTATGAGCGGGAAGCCTACGACATGTACGGCATCCTGTTCTCGGGCCATCCCGATCTGCGGCGGCTGCTGACCGACTATGGCTTCAATGGCTTCCCGCTGCGCAAGGATTTCCCGCTGACCGGCTACGTCGAGGTGCGCTACGACGACGAGCAGAAGCGGGTGGTCTACGAGCCTGTGAAGCTGACCCAGGAATTCCGCCGCTTCGATTTCGAAAGCCCGTGGGAGCAGGCCGGCCGCGTGCTGCCGGGCGATGAGAAGGCGAGTTAGTGAAGGGAATTGGGAGTAGGGAGTAGGCAATAGGGAGTGGGGAACGCGTGGCGGGGCCGGTGGTCGTTTCGTATCGGGACCTCGTCGTATGGCAGCGGAGCATGGATCTTGCCGAAAGCTGCTATCGCATAACGGCAACCTTTCCCCGCGAAGAGATATATGGCCTGACATCCCAAATTCGCCGCGCTGCCGTTTCAGTGCCGTCGAATATTGCCGAGGGAAACGGACGAGAGAATACCGGCGCTTACATACAATTCTTGCGCGTGGCACAAGGATCGCTCAAGGAACTCGAGACGCAATTGCTTCTGGCTGGACGCATCGGCATCGCTGCAGAAGACCGATCCCGGCCGCTACTGAATGAATGTGAGGAGATCGGGAAGATGCTGAGGTCGCTTATTCGCTCCCTGCAGTCCAAAATCAGGCACGAGGCCTAGCACTACTCCCCATTCCCTACTCCCTATATCCTGGACTTAGCCAATGGCCGAAACCGACATCCGCCCCTTCACTATCAACTTCGGACCTCAGCATCCGGCGGCGCATGGCGTGTTGCGCCTCGTGCTGGAGCTCGACGGCGAGATCGTGGAGCGGGTCGATCCGCATATTGGCCTGCTGCATCGCGGCACCGAGAAGCTGCTTGAAACCCGCACGTATCTTCAGGATATCGGCTACTTCGACCGCCTCGACTACGTTGCGCCGATGAATCAGGAGCACGCGTTCTGCCTCGCGGTGGAGCGTTTGCTGGGTATCGAAGTTCCGCGCCGCGCGCAGCTTATCCGCGTGCTTTACTCAGAAATCGGCCGCCTGCTGTCGCACCTGCTCAACGTCACGACGCAAGCGATGGACGTCGGCGCGCTGACCCCGCCGCTGTGGGGCTTTGAAGAGCGCGAAAAGCTGATGGTGTTTTACGAGCGCGCCTCGGGCAGCCGTATGCACGCCAAGTATTTCCGCTTCGGCGGCGTGCACCAGGATCTGCCGCCGGAACTCATCGCCGACATCGCCCAGTTCTGCGAGACGCATCCCAAGGTTCTCGACGACATCCACAACCTCGTCATGGAGAACCGCATCTTCAAACAGCGCAACGTCGATATCGGCGTCGTGTCGCTGGATGAGTGCATGGAGTGGGGCTTCACCGGCGTCATGCTGCGCGGCTCCGGCGCCGTCTGGGATCTGCGCAAAGCCGAACCGTACGAGTGCTATTCCGAGATGGATTTCGATATCCCGGTCGGCAAGAACGGCGACAACTACGACCGCGCGCTGCTCCGCATGGAAGAGATGCGCCAGTCCGTCCGCATCATGAAGCAGTGCTGCGAGAAGTTGATGGCGCCGGAGGGCCAAGGCCCCCATGTCGCCAGCGATCTCAAGGTGGTGCCGCCGAAGCGGGGCGAGATGAAGCGCTCGATGGAAGCGCTGATCCATCACTTCAAGCTTTACACCGAGGGCGTTCACGTGCCCGAGGGCGAGGTTTATGCCTGCGTCGAGGCGCCGAAGGGCGAGTTCGGCGTGTATCTGGTGGCCGACGGCTCGAACAAGCCATATCGCTGCAAGATCCGCGCGCCGGGCTTCCCGCATCTGCAGGCCATGGACTTCATGAATAAGGGTTACATGCTGGCCGACGTGTCGGCGATCCTGGGTTCGCTGGACATCGTGTTCGGAGAGATCGACCGCTAGTTCGAGGGCTTGGTTCACGGATCGCGTTGATGGAGGGCCACCGTGGCACAGCGCGAGAAGGAGCAGGTTGCCAGAGTCGTGTTCTGGCTGGCGATTGCGACCGGCGTGGTGCTGACGCTGATCGGCATTCGGTTTCTTGTTTCGCCCGGTCTGGCGGCGTTCTTCTTCGGGATCGACAAGCAGTCCCCTGGATTTGCGCCGCACGCCGCGATCGGGTTGCGCGATCTCTGGCTCGGGTTGCTGCTGGTCGCTTTTGCGGTGTTGCGTGACTGGCGCGCCGTCGCGCTGTGGTTGGGGCTGGCGACGCTGGTGTGCTTTGGTGATTCGCTGATCGCGGCGACATCGAGCGGACGCTGGTGGGCGGTAGTTTTCCACGCCGGCTCGGGTGTGTTCTGCGCCGTCGTCGGGTGGACCGCGTGGCGGCTTGCGGGCCGTCAAAGAAGTGTTTGAAGGCTTTGATGTGGCGCTTGTGTCTGGTTGAAGCGTCAATAAGGTGCAGCATATCGTCAAAGCGTTCTAAGTTGGCTTGCGGCGGCGACTTCGCTGCTGCATAAGTGCGTCGATTGCGGGTGGGGGCAGGTCGCATCGCTGGGGAGCGCCGAGTGCTTTAGGCATCGGCAGTGCTGCCCTGTGAGCGCGGCAGCACCAATCCGCCGGACATTGTTGGAACCGATCTCTCATGGGCGTTCGCCGACTCGATCCGAAGCAACCTGCCAGTTTCGCCTTCACGCCGGAAAACCTGGCCTGGGCCAAGGAAACCATCGCCAAGTATCCGGCTGGCAAGCAGGCTTCTGCCGTTATTCCGTTGTTGTGGCGTGCGCACGAGCAGCACGATAACTGGCTGCCGGAACCAGCGATCCGCTACGTCGCCGACATGCTCGATATGCCCTACATCCGGGTCTACGAGGTCGCGACCTTCTACACGATGTTCCAGCTCTCGCCGGTCGGCCGCAAGGCGCATGTTCAGGTGTGCGGAACCACGCCCTGCATGCTGCGCGGCTCGGAAGACATTCGTGACGTGTGCAAGCGGCGCATCAACGCCGAACCGCATCATCTGTCGGAAGATGGCGATTTCTCCTGGGAAGAGGTCGAGTGCCTCGGCTCGTGCGCGAACGCGCCGATGGTGCAGATCGGCAAGGATACCTACGAAGACCTGACGCCGGAGCTGTTCGAGAAGGTGCTCGATGGCTTCGCGAAAGGTGAGCCGCCTAAGCCGGGGTCGCAGACGGGCCGTCAGGCCTCCTGCCCGGCCGGTGGTCCGACGACGTTGAAAACCCTCGCGCGTTCAAGCGACTGAGTACGATCGGGAAGGCTGGCGGAATGCTCGCTGACAAAGACCGCATCTTCACGAACATCTACGGCTTCCACGACTGGAAGCTGGCCGGTGCGCG
>JAEZBU010000009.1 GCA_023426855.1 Pseudomonadota bacterium
GCCAACCCGCGGGATGCCAGGTCGGCGATGAGGTCGTCGTCGCGGTCGAGCGTGCGAATGGCGTTCGTCATCGCGTCCGTGTCGTAGGGATCGACCAGCAGCGCCGCGTCGCCGGCGATCTCGGGCAGCGACGTGATGTTCGAGGTCATGACCGGCGTACCCACGCTCATGGCTTCGGCAACCGGCAGTCCGAAGCCTTCGTAGATCGACGGATAGAGCAAGGCGCGGGCGCCACGCATCAGATCCACGATGTCCTGTAGCGGCAGGTACGACAGATGGCGCACGCGGCGGCGCGGAACGATGCTGCGGTCCGCTTTTTGCACATAGGACAGGAATTGCTCGCTGTTGATGCGGGTCAAATCCTGCTCGTACATCCAGCCCAGGCCGCCGGCCAGCACCAGTGGCCGCCGTACGCCAGCCGCGCCGTATGCATCGATCAGACGCGAAATGTTCTTCTTCGGCTCGATCGCGCCGACGAATAGATAGTACTCCTTGTAATCGAGATCGTATTTGTCGCGCAGCGCGTCAGCGACCTGACCGACCGACCGCGCCAGCATCTCTGGCGGAAATCCGACCGGCTGGTAGGTATTGCTGATGCGCGACGGCGCGATGCCAGTTAGCGCGATGATATCCTGACGCGAGAACTCAGATACCGTGACGATATGATCGGCGTCACGAACCAGCATCCGCAGCATGGCCAGATGATAGGCCTTGTCGTCGGCAGTCGCGTGCGGCAGTCGCAGCGGCACGACGTCATGCACGGTGTAGATGTTCGCCGCGCCGCGCACGTCCAGAGGCGCAGGCCGGGTGACGTGGAAGATGTCCGGCACCGGTTGCAGTTTGAGCCTGAGCCTCTTTCCATGGCGCATGAAATGCAGCCGCTCCACGTCGAGCATATGCGGAAGGGCGTGGATGTTTTCGAAGCCGTCGAGACGCCGAGCTTGAGCGGCGACAGCTCCGGGGCGATTTGAAAGGGTGCCGGCCTGCAGCCCAAATGGCGCGCCGACGAGCCGGCGGAATTCCAGATATCCTTTATGAATCAGATTGAAATGGCGTGGGCCATCGTGGAGCACGATCTCCGCCAGTTGCGGATCGTTGCGCGATATGGCCCGGTTGCTACCCACAAGGACGTCGGTGCTGTAGCCTAATCCACGCGCTGCATCGGCGAGATTACGGGCATACGTGGCGATCCCGGTGCCAGCAGTCAGCGTGAGATTGAGCCCTTCGATCAGAACGCGACCGGCACCTGCAGACCTCATGAGCCGCAGTGCCTATCGCATGACGCCGCCCTCAGGCGTCGAAAATCAATCCCGGCGAATTTGGTTTGTTGACAGAGGGTCTGCATGGGCCACAAAAACTGAACGACGTTAAATGTGCCATAGCAAAGCGCTTGCTTCAGCACCACCGTCTTGCGGGCCAACAGGAGAAAATCCTCCGTCTGCGGTCGTGGACGCAGGCGTGTCGGGATTGCTCAGAATGCTGCCGGTGTCGAAATTTGCCAAATGGACCTCGCGGATCCCCGGCATGAGACTTCTGAACTCGGGACGTGTTGCGCGCCTACTGGAAAAAGCGGACCGCGCGCGAGATGCCGCCCAATGGCGGTTGGCATCCGCTGCTTATGCCGAGGCGCTGCGGTTGAACCCGGCGTTGCCTCACGTCTGGGTGCAGTACGGTCATGTTGCGAAGGAGGCCGGCGATTTGGTGGGCGGCGAGAAAGCCTATCGTCGCGCGATGTCGCAAGGCCTCGACGATGCGGATATTCACCTCCAGCTCGGCCATATCCTGAAGCTGCAGGGGCGTCTCGTCGAAGCGCAGGGCTGTTACGCGGAGGCTCTGCGACGCGATCCGCAGCAAGCGGATGTGATGCTGGAGCTGTCCAGTCTCGGGTGGACGCGCGCGGATTTCCGCGAAGCGCTGAGGGCGCAGGGTGCCGTTGAGGCGAAGCGCGCCGCCGGGCAACAGTCGCGGGCAACGATTGCTTTCGATGTGACTGATGTGCTGGCCTATACGGCTACATCGCGCCGTCCGACGGGAATCCAGCGCGTGCAACTCGAAATCGTTGGCGCGTTGCTGGATGCCGAACGCCCTGACATCGATATGATGCTGCTGTGCTATTCCCGGACGTCGAACTACTGGATCGAGATCGCACCAGGCCTGTTTCGCGACGTCATCGCCGTCATGGCGCGTGATGGTGATAGCGCCTCATCCGACTGGCAGCAGCTGCGCAGTCGCATCACGGTCCATTGCCTGATCGGGGACGATGCCGATATTCCGATTGGCGCCCGGATCGCCAATATCGGTTCGTCCTGGGCGTTCGGAAATTACTTTCTTGCCGTTCGTCGCGCGAAGGCGACACGCAACGTGACGTTCATCCCATTCGTTCACGATTGCATTCCGATCCTCGATCCCGACGCGTTCGTGCCGGAATTGCAGCGCGATTTCCGCGAATGGATTGCAGCAATTCTGACGCATGGCGATGGCTTCCTGACCAATTCGCAGTCGACCGCGTCGGATTTCCGTAAGATCGCGGCGGGGCTCGGCCATCCGGATATCACCATTGCGCCTGTGCCGCTCGATGCTGGCTTTTCGACGCGCGTTGCGCTGGGCGCTCCCGATCCAGCCGGTCAGCTCCTTCAGCGCTTCGGGTTGCGAGACGGCAGGTTCGTTCTTTTCGTCGCGACGCTTGAGCCGCGGAAAAATCATCTGCTCGCTTTCGAAGCCTGGGACGGTCTGCTGAGGACGCGCAACGAAGATACAGTGCCGGATCTGGTGTGTGTCGGTGGTCGCGGTTGGCGCAACGCGGCGATCCTGGCGCGCCTGGAAAAGAATCCGGCGCTAAAGAGGAAGGTGTGCATCCTGCACGGGCTATCCGATAGCGAGCTGAATCAGCTCTACGGCGCCTGCCGCTTCACGATCTATCCGAGCCGCTACGAAGGCTGGGGGCTGCCCGTCACGGAATCGCTGTCGCACGGCAAGGTGCCGCTCATCGCGCGCTCCTCCTCATTGCCTGAGGCAGGTGGGGAGTTCGCGGACTACTTTGATCTCGGCGATCCGGATGGCTTTGCCGCCAAGCTTGAACGCATGCTTGACGACGATGTCTACCTTCAGACGCGCGAACAGGTGATCCGAGCCCGGTTTCGTCCGCGCGATTGGCTTCAGATCGCCGATGATGTCGTGACGCAATGCTTGGCCATGTCATCGTGCCCGCGTCCGGCTCTTGCGATGCCGGCATTGCCAGCGGCGACTTTCATCCGGCTCGCCAAAGACCGGCCTGGCGCCCGACCGTCCGGCGTGGTGAGCGGCGAGATTTATCGCAACGGTGCTGGTTGGTGCGAACCAGACGAGCGCGGCTGCTGGATCGCGCAAGAGGGCGTTGCCGAACTGATATTTGCCATGCCGCTATCGCTCCGTTCGGATGCCGAGGGCGTGCGCGTCTATTTGCTGATTTACGGCGGTGCGGGTCTGTCTGTCGAACGCGGCGATGATGCACGCGACCATACTCTGACGGTTCATGCTGATGGCGACGCGCTTGCATCCTTCAGCGTGGCAGAGTCCGAGCAACGCTGGGTGATGCTCCGCGTCGCGCCGTCGGATACGGGCATTTTGCGGCTGAAATTCTGGGTCCAATCTCAGCAGGGAAACGCGCGGCGCGGGCAGGCTGTCGGCGTGCGGGGGGTGTTTGTGTGCGGAGCCAGTGATGCCGAGGCTCGCCTGCGGTTCGTTGAAGGCGCGGCGCTTGGCGGGATCGACGAACCGCTGCATGACACGCCTCTATCCTGTGGCGGTGTGACTGCTCGGCTGGCGCGCGCGGAACCGGCATGATCGACAGCAGCGACCGGATTGTGATCGGTGCGCCCGGCGTCATGGCGATCTGGATGTTTGAGGTCATCCGTGAGTTAGCCAAGCGGAATCGCTCCGGCAAGGTCGATATCGCACTCGTCGATCGGCTGGATCCGATCGGTGCGCGACCAGGAGGTCCCGGCGGGCGCGTGCTTCTTACGCATTTCCCGAATGCCCAGATCATCGATGCTCTCACTACGCTGGACGACCCGGTGCTGTATCTCGACGAGCCGTCGGATCTCGTCGTCGATCATTTGATGCGCAGGGCTGGCCACACGCCGATTGAAGCCATTCGGGTATGCTCGGCGGCTTACGTCGCAAACCGGATGCTGCGAAATGTGCGCCGTCTTGCGGTTCTATCGCGCGATACCAGCGAGTCTCTCTACCAGGTGCTTTTCGATATTTGCGCGCATCTGGAACTCGACGTCGCCCAGGAGGATCTGCGTGCGTTCGCTGCGCATATTGCGCCACCTGACGTGATGTCGGTGCAGGCTGTAGAGGCGGTCGTGGCGCGATACGCCGACGGGCTGCATTCGAAAACGACAGCGGATGCGGCTGACGTGTCGCCCGCGTTCAGCAATCTTGCTAGCGCAATCCTGGAGCCGTGCCGCGATTGGGCGCGCATGCGCGTTGATCGCGCGATCGTATGGCCAGGGCAGATTTTCTATCACCCCGAGCATCCCACAGAGCATGTGCCGCGGATCATCGATCTGACTGGACCCGCCCGCATGCTCAGTCATGGGCCGTATTTCTACCTGCCACGCGGTGCATACGAAGCCGAAGTGATCATTGCGTGTTCCGATATCTCTTCGGGCGCGACCTTCCGTCTGGAGGTTCACGCCGGAACACAGTGTCTGGTTCGTGTCCGCTTGCAGCCCCAGTCCGCGGGCGCATTTTCGGGACGATTTTCATTCGCCCACAGTGATGTTTCGGCGGAAGTGCAAGCTCAGGTGATCAGCGAGCGTGGCGCGATCCACGGTGAGCTTTCCATCGTGCAGCTTGCCTTCATGCCAAGGGAGGCCGTTGGTGGTGCGGGTGACGATGTCTCAGGATTTCGCCGCAGTGCCGCGATCGTCCGTGAATGAAGCCAGCATCTTCGCCACGGCGTCAGCGCCAAAGCCGTTATGGCTGCGAGTCCATGAAACGCCGCTTTTCACCACGCGGCCTGGCACACCGGCGATCAGCGAGCAGCCCGGGATTTGACCTTTGACCACCGCGCCAGCGCCGATGATGCTGCCGGCCCCGATGGTCGCGTCGCCCAGAACGGTCGCGCGGGAGGCGATCCAGACATGCTCCTGGATACGGATCGAGGGATGAGGGCGGTAGTTCAAAACGTCGAGCGTTTCGATATTGAATATCGCGTGATTGTCGCCGACGTGGAGAAAAACCTCTGCAAACATGCAATCATCGCCGATGATCAGACGACCGCCTTCGTTCACATAGCAATCCGCACCATTTGCCGTGCACCCATCACCAATTTCGGCTGATGACGTGCCCCACATGCGCAAAATCCAGTGGCCGGCACAACCTTTTCCAAATCGGACGCGCTGATGGGAATGCGAAATGGCGATGAATGCACGAACGGCGGAATGCAGCGTAATCTCGACATCCCGCACATCCTCGGGCGGCCCATGTCCGTGGTATAGTAGCGAGATGTTATGCAGTTCAGCGCGGGCCGCTGCCGTCAATCGCAGGACGCCACCAATGTTCCTGGCGCCGTCATTGGCGAAACAACTTTCCGGCAAATCGACGATTGGCAGCGAGATGAGTTCGCAGTGAGACGAATTATCAACCAAGCCGTACGCCTCATCCGTTCAAAGTGAAATCTCTGAATGACGGCTAGCATGCCGTGCCGAGACTGCAAAGGGGCAGCACGGCATTCATTCCGTCTGAATATTGGCCGTCTGGATATTGGAGCGAAGAGAAACATGGAGCGGTTATTGCGGGTTTGCGTTTTCATGATCATGGCCGTATTCGCTCTCTCGTTGGTAGCCGCTTCCCCAGGCATCGCGCGCGACGGTGGCGCGGCGGCCTTGCGTGCGTTTTTGCTCGATGCGCGATGGAAAGGCCTGTTCCGCAGCCTGCCGACGCTCGATGTCGATGCCCAGGGATATGTGGGTCTCAATCGCGGCGGTGCGATGCGCTTTCCTGAGCTGCAAGCCGTCGGCGGTACGATTGTGACGCGTGGACTGCTGAATAAGCGGCAGGACTGGCGCGAGCAGGGATGGCGCATCCTGGACGCGGGCATGGTCAAGATGCAGGCGGACGGGAGGCTTGCGGGGAATGGTCGCGATCTCGTTCATTCCTCGTCCTTCCTGCTGCAGGCATTGGGCAGCGCGCTTCTCGTCGATCCGAGTGAGGCATCACCCGAGCGCAAGAGTCGTTTCCTCAAAGCGGTGCGCTATCTCGCGGCCCAACCTGCACTCGCGGAAGCGCGCGACATGACCCGTCGCTTTACGCATCGCGCGTTCCTGTGGTCGCTGATGTTTGGGGTTGCGGCGGAACTGGAACCGGAGGAGGTCAATTGGGCTGTGCTGGCGCGCGAGTTCATGAATTCCGGCATCGATGCGCAGACGGCGGAAGGCGTATTCCCGGAAGCGGGAGGTTTTGATGCGCTTTATCAAGCCATCGGTGTGGATATTCTTCTGAAGGCATCGGCGCTGACCAGCAATGCCGAGGACTATGCGCGGCAACAGTGGGCAGCCGTCCGCGCGCTTGCGGTCCTTGTCTCGCGCGTAAACGAGCGCGGGCGATTGGATGTCAGCGGATCAACGCGTGTGCTCAACGAGAAAACACGATCCGGTCAATCCAAACGCCTATCGCATTGGCAAGCTGCGGAGCCATTCTACGGCGCCTGGGTAAGTTCCGAGGACTCGTTTTTCCTGAATGTGGCGCAACGCGTGATGCGTTGCGACCTCGCATGTCAGTCCGGGCAGCCTAAGCCGGTCGACTGATCGGTACGCGTCGGTTAGCTGACGATCGCGCGATCCGTGCCGCGCCGCCAGTTGGTGCCATCGCTGAATGCCAGTGTTGCGCCGCCTGCCTCGTTGGAGACGTAGGCAATCGCGCCCGCGCCGACAGATGATGCACTTGGCAAACCTGCGACGGTATAGTTTCCGAGGCGAACCGGCCCATTAACGTGAAGTTTGGCGGTCGGAGACGCGGTGCCGATGCCGAGATTGCCAACCTGCGCATGCAGATAACCGTCACCGTTGGCAGCCAGATAGGTGTTCGCCGATGACGTGTTGTTGCCGCGCAGAATACGAACGCCGACACTTCCCGATGTGTTGGTGCCTCTGAAATAGCGGATTTCCGCAGACGCTGTTTCGCTGCCCGGAATGACGTCATAGTCGAACAGCGCATCGAGGCTGCCAGTGCCGCCGTCGAAGTGCCAGAGGGTGGTATAGGTGTTGGTCGCGCCGACGCGGAGGCCGGAACCGAACTGGGTTCTGATGTCGAGGCGCGCCTGTGGTGATGTGTTGCGAATACCGATGTTTCCCGTGGCGTGATCAATGGTTAGTGGCTGGCTCCAGGATGCGCCGTCGCTACTGACTTTGAACGCCAGTTTATCGTCACCCGCGGTGCCGATCTCGGCGCGGCCGGATGCAGCAGTTTGAAACAGCAAGGATGCCGTATCGCCGGAACCGTCCTTGTTGATTTTCACGCGCATGTCGCCCGAGCCCGGCGTCACGTCGTCGTGGTTGAACAAAGCGGCATCGGATTTGACCGCCAGCCGGTTAACGGAATCCGCAGTGGTATTGATGCCGACCATCGGCGTGGGATTGATGCTCGACGTGCCCGGGATCCAATTTTCCCCGTCCCAGGCGAGCAGGGTATTCTCGTCGGCGATCCAGATGATCCACCCGGCGTGGGGCGCGTAAAAAGTCCAAGCGCCGTCCTGATAGGTGGCGATGTTGCGATCCTGATCCTCCCATTCCTCGGTTGCTGACGCGGCGACGATATAGCGATCACCATTGGTCGGCGACGGCGGCGGCGATGTGAGATCGCGATCGACCACGGACAGGTGCACAAGAGCGTCCAGGGCACGGATCGCTTCGTTATGGGTGACGTGCTTCTGGGCCTGCGCGGCCATGATGTAGGGCAGGCGGAGATTGGGTGTGGTCTCTGTCATGGCAGGGCCTCTGGCGCGTTGCTTTGCGACAGGTTAGGCCCGGCTCGCGGGCGCGGGGATTAGTCGAACGCCCGTGGTCGTGCTTGGGCCGGCGCTATTGCGCGGCCGGCAGGCGAATATCGGTCTCGATCGGATGGCCGAGGATGGCATCGATCGTTTCCGACGGCATGTCGCCTGGCGCCCATGTCCGCGCGCGCTTTGGCTTTGGCCGCCAGAGATGTTCCACCACCTCACCGACAGATGCGACTGTCGGCAGATCCCTGAAAACGTCAGCAGTATTTGCCTCACCGCTCAGCCAGACGACACCCGGAACGGCAAGCATATCGAGCAGGGCGGGCGTGCGCGCGAAATGGCAGGCGTCCTGCCGAACAATGACCAGTCGGGCCGATCCGAGAATGGAGAGCAGTGCTTTCGCGCTTTCCGGGGTGATGATCGTCAGCCCGTCGATCATCCTGCGCACATCGGCGCTGGGATCAGCCGCGCGAACGCCACTGGCGACCAGCAAGGCGACGTCGCAGGTCGCGAAACGTGCCGAGATTGCCTTCTTGAGTTCGGTCGCGAACTGGAGGATTTCCCCGTTGAGATGTTCGGCAAGCAGTACGATCGTATCCGGCTTGACGTACATGCCGGCGAGGTAGCGCTGCTCTTTGCTGTTGTGGGCGATACCGATTTCAGCACCGGTGAACGGGCCGGCAATCGGTTGGGGAACCTGAGCCTGATCGGCAGATGACAGCAGAGCGCCGTCGCAGGTGACAACACGCGCGCTGGAATTGTGCCGGCGTACCAGATTGTCGATCGCGGTCGAGAACGCAGCGCTGCCGATCGCCAAAATCGTTGATGTTGTCGGCGCGCGCCGTTCGATCAAGATTTCCAGTTCCTGCGATATGAGGGGATCGGGGTGACCGGAGATCAGAGTGGAGCGTCCAGATGGCAGGCCCAGCTGATGCAGCGCTGAAGCGCTGTTGATCCAGAGGTCGGCCTCGATATCGACCGTTTCCGTGATCGCTGCGAGGCGATTGAGCTGGACGTGAACCGCGCCACCGGTGTCGGCTATTGGGTCGATGAGCCGCGTCGTCAGCTTGATCACGGTCGCAGGGATCTCGCAGCGCACCTCGAACTTGCCGTGGACGCGGAACGAGCGGCTTTCGTGGCCGGCCAATGCGTTGATTGTGATTTCCGTTGCGAAATGTGCGACGCCACGAATGAGAAGTTCCTGCGTCTGATCGGGCAGAGCGACGATGAGTTCGTCGCTGACGAAGCGCCACGGATGCTCCGACGCAACGGCGTGTCCGGCGCCGGATAGAATGACCGGTGCGGAGATTTCGACCCGATCACAGGCCGCCAGAATGTCCTCGTCCGGCGCGGTTGCGTGGACGACATCGAGTTCGCTCCACCCCACGTTGTCGTGGCGCAGTTGCCCCATGTTGTGCAGGGCATGTTCCCTATCGCGGATCGCCAGCGTCACGGTTTCGAGCGTGACAGGCAGGCTCGATTTCAACTCGCGTGCAAGCGATGGCGCGAGTTTTTGCGACTGTACGATCAGTTCGCGCACGCGACCCTGGTCCGCGAGATAGGAGACAAGCTGAGCCGCGTGGCTCAGTGGGGCGAAGCGCAGGCAGGATGCCTCTTCGCAAATCACGATGATATCTCCGCCATTGTGCGTCCCCAGAGCACGCCGGACATTGCTCAGAAATCGCTCGGAGATTTTCGGCCATGCATAACGCCCGAGAATGATCTCCAGGGCGGGGCGCGGGTCGAAAGCCTTGTCCCGAAAGCGTTGGACAACTGCTTTCGTCTCGGCGGCGAAACCGTGCAGCGCAACCGTGAACACGCCGTCCTGTGGCCCGAGCGCAAAGCCACGCTGGCCGAAATCAGATGTCACGACGGGCAGCCCGTGCGCGAGATAGTCAGGCACCTTGAGGTTCGAGCCGCCACCACCGATCATCGGATTCAGGCCGACTTTGGCTTGCCTCAGCAGGTAGGATTTCATGGCCGCGCTGACGAAACCTGCCGCGAATGCATTTGCGCCGAAGGACTGCAAATCCATCGACAAGCCAACTTGGCCGATGATGAGAAACTGTATTTCGGGCGCTTGCGGCGCGACGACGGAGATCAGAAACTCGGCCGCGGTCAGGTTCGGCCGATGACCGCTGCCGAGAAACACGGCAATCGTTTCATCCAGGCCCGCGCGGCGGCGTGCGCCAACAACATAGACGCGCCGGATGTTGTGATCTGATGCGATGAGGCGGGATAGAAGTCTGGCGCGCGCGCTCACCTCCTGTGCACTGGATAGAGCGGCGGCAAGTTCGACTGGATCTGGCGCTCTTTTCAAGATCGCGCGATAAGCCGCATCAGCGAACGCTGGGCCGGCCAGGGCATCGAACTCTTCGATCAGATATAAATTGCGGTCGAAGAACTGCGGCATGCCCCAGCGGTGCTCACCGGCCAGCATGTCGGCGATGGTCGGCGGTTCGCATGCGCTGATATCGACGCCATTCTCAGCCACGATGACATTGCGGGCGCCGTGTTGGCGAAAGTGCGCCGCATCGCTTTCCGAGCACGCGGCGATGAGAGCCGCATTGTCGGTCATCCACCCTTCCTGCCGCGCGATCTCCGGGATCAGCGTCTCGCGCTTTGGGTGTGTTTCGAGGGCATCGCGTTTCAGTTTGGATTCGACGTTGTGGGAATCGTGGACGCTGCGGCGGCGCGATACGAGATGCTCATAGACCGGCAGCATGAACGGATGAGAAAAGACGATGCCGTCTGCATCCGCGAGGATACGCTCAGCGGTATCCAGCCACAGCGGGTTGTCGGCGACAGTCATCGGATAGGTGAAATCATTGATCGATGAATAGGTGGCGCGATTGGCGTTGGTTGCCTCAGCGATCTGATGAGCGGTCGCTGGCAGCTCAATGCTCACGATCTGATCGGACAGCGTATTGATTTGAAAATGTGATCGCCCGAAACTGAGGATGACGATCCGCTCGTCAGGGCAAGCCGCACTATACAGTCCGCGGATCCGCGCCTCGCCTCCATTGTCGCTGCCGCGTACAGGAAACTCGTTCAACACAACCAGCCTGCGAGACGAACCGTCGAGCTTCCACGGCGCCGGCTTTTTCAAAGCATCGAGCAAGGTGCGGCTGAGGCTCGGCCAGTGCCACAGATGCTGGGTGGATTGCCGCCAGGCGTGCCGTTCGTCGGCGGATGGTGTGGCGCCGGCGACATGCGCCAGCGTTGCGGCCATGTCTTCCAGCGAAGCGACGTGAATATTGTCGAGCGTCGAAGGAAAACCACGCAGCCCGAGCGGGGTTGTGACGATACGCAAACCATGTGCGAGATAGTCGGCGATTTTGACGTTGGAGCCGCCTCCGGCAGCCATGGGATTGAGGCCGATGTGGCACGTTTTCAGGAGATCGGCGAGGTTGCCGTCTTCCAGCTCGTAGTGGAGGCGAACGTTGCTCGGCGTATGAACGCCATCCAGGGCGCGACAGACGCCGCCGACAACATGAAAGGCGATATCGCGCAGACGTGGGGCCAACGTCTCCACAATAAAGCGCGCGGCGGCGACATTGGGTGGCCAGTTGCTGCCCATGAAAACGACCGAACTGGCCGCAGTCTTTCCGAGTGCGGCCCTGAGATCCGTATCGTCAGAAAACCGCGATTGCGACCCATTCGGCAGCGAAACGAAGGCGTTTGGGGCAACGCCGCACAATGCCATCAGCTTGGTTTGATCATCCGGGGAGGCGACCGCGATATGATCTGCGATCCGGCAAAGCCGGTATTCGAGCTGTCCAATCAACGAAAGGTAATCATGGCCCGGACCTTCATCTAGCCGCTGGGCCGCCAGATCGAATTCGCAATTGTGGCTGAGATAAACAATGCGCTTCCCGGTGCGGTCCAATCCGGAAATCGCCGGTAACGCACAGGGGTGCTGAATGACAATGACGTCGCTATCGGGCCAATGCTGGTGGAGGGTGGCCATGAAGCTGCGATGTCGCTGAACGGCCAGCGCCATGGCAATATCCGCGCCGCCGGCGGCGATATTCTGCCGTTTGAATTCGGCATGCCATTGCTGGTAGGCGGCCGTTTTCGAGAAGCGCCATTCCTCGAATGTCGGCGAAAAACGCACGATCTCATCACGCGTGCCCGCATATGTCGGCGTCATCGAAACCACGTGATACTGACGCGAAAGTGCGTCGAGCACGTGGAACGATCGCTGTTCGCCTCCGGATTTCGCGGGATGGAACGAGGGAAAGAAATTCAGCGCAAGTAGCTTCGGCCTGCGCGGGATGCTGGCGAGTTGTGTGGCAGGCGACACGATTGTCATGCCACAGCCCTGAACGTGAGCGCCGAGATCGCGACGGATAGCGCACGCGTATCTGATGAACCGGGATCAAGCGCGCAAGGTCGGGCGGCATGCGCGGTCGCGAGCCGGATCACGATGCCCTTGCGCGTGCCGGGTTGCGGATTGATACGCCAGGAGCAGACCCAATCGTGATTGCGTTCATCACGCCACGCATCGGCGCGCGGCAATTTCGCTCCGTTGACGAACAGTTCGAGATGGTCGAGCGCATCGCGGGTCAGGGCACTATAGCCGGCCAGTTCGACAACGGTTGGCCGATCTACGACGATCTGCGTGGCGACAACGGCCTCATCGGCCATCCAGCGGAACTTGCGACCATGCGGGCAGCGTTCAGTCTCATACCAGCCGCGGCCAAAACCGGGATCATCCGGCTTGATCGTGATACCGTCGCACGAGGAAATCTGCTGCATGAATGGCGACGGGTAGATAGGTTTGCCCGCCTTCACGCCGGTCGACGATAAGGCGCGGCGCAATCGCAGGAATGTGTGCTCGAAACTGCGTTCGGCCGAAAACGCGTCCGCGTCGCATTTGGCGTTTGCAGCCAGTTCCTGTCTCAAAGGCGCATTTCTCAAAAGGCGCAACACTGCGGTGGCCAAGGCATCATCATCCCGAGGCGGGACGAGCAGGCCGTTGTGCTCGTCTCGAATGACTTCCGATACCGCGCTGGCATCGGAAACGACGATTGGCAGTCCTTCTTCCATGGCTTCCAGAAGCGCCTGCGAGCATCCGCCTTCGTAGACCGTCGGCAGAATGAACAGATCGCTGGCCCGCAGAAGACGGCGCACGTCGTCGCGAAATCCTGCCAGCTTGACCACGTCGCCAAGGTCATTGGCGGTGATCCAGCCGGACATGCTTTCCTGTAATTCGCCGTGCCCGGCCCAGAGAAATACGGTGTCTGGATGAGCATCGCGGATGGTTGGAACGGCGGCCATCAACGTCTCATAGCCCTTTTGCGGGGCGAGCCGGCCGACGGTCATCGCGATCCGGCAATGTGCCGGCAAGCCGAATTCCTTGCACACGCTGTGACGTGCGGCTTCCCTGGATTGAAGCGCGGATGCTTGCGGGAGCAGATGCGCCAATCCTATTGGTCCGACATGAAACGAGTCGACGCTTTTGGGCGGCAGCGACCAGTGTGTCTCGATGAGACGCGCGCTGTATCGGGAGTTTGCGAACCAAACCTGCCGCTTCCCGATGGCCTGGCGCGCGTCCGAAAGGACGAAATCCGTGTTTTCCACCGCAGGTGGCACGAGCGCGAATTTGACCAGTGTCGGAATCCCGCAGTCCGCGCATCCGGCGATCAGACCCTGTCCGCGTTTCGGCCAGGGCATCGGTATGAACACTGCGTCAGGCGCGACGCTATCGAGAACCTGCCACGCGGCGTGGCGCTGTATTTCGGTGCGCTGCTGTGTGTCGTTGAGCTCGAATGTGCATGACAGTGGTTCGACCGCGATGTCATTGAGATCGCAAAGCTGATTGAGATAGTCCGTCTCTGGGATCTGTGGAAACGACGCAATGACGTGCAGCCCATGGCAGTCGCGGAAATACTTGAGCGCAGAAAGCGCATTATATTCGCAGCCGCCGTGACCATTGCTCGGCAATATCGTCAGGAGTTTATGACTCAACGCAAACCTCTAGAGCGCATGAGCTGTGCGCAACGGATTATCGCTTGAACGCCCCTGTCTGGCAGGCCCGCTCGCCGGGCAGGCGAGCTGTGCTTCGTAAATCCTGAATGTCTTGCACGGCGGCCCCGCGATCAGTTCGGCAAGTTTGCGCATCGCCATGTTGGTCTCGAGAATCCACGAGAACTCGACCCAATCGAGTTGGTAGCTGCGCCCGAGTGCGATGATGTCTGAGAGCAAAATCGCGAGAACAGATGTCGCGAGCGGCGTACCGCGGAATTCCTGGCGAATTCCCAGCAACGGAATGCGAGCAGTTCGCCATTGATCACGCCAGACAGCCAAAGAAAGTTTGAGCCAGTTTATTGGCCAGAGGCGACCGCCAAATGAGGTGATCACCGAGTTGACGTCCGGTAGCACGACCATCATGGCTACCGGGCGACCGTCAAATTCAACGATGCGACCGAATTTTCCGCGCATCAAAGGACGTGTCGCGCGGACCATCGCGTCTATTTCCTGATCGGCAAACGGCACGAATCCCCAATTGTCGCGCCATGCGTCGTTGAAGATGTCGAATACGATGCCGACATCGCGCGCGTACTGCGTCATGTCGAAAGATCGTAAACCGATGCGATGGGATTGCCGCGCCAAGGTGGTCAGGCGCGCAACCGGCTCTGGCATGATTGCAGGCTTCGTTCGATATGCGAGAAGGTCGATGGCTTTCACCAGGCCGCAGCTTTCAAGCAGCGTGCCCGTCCATGGTGCGGCATGACTGGTCAGAATGGCCGGCGGCGTATCGAAGCCGGAAACCAGCAGGCCGACATCCTCATTGATGGACAGATTGAACGGCCCGCGCATCCGCGCCATGCCGCGGTCGCGCAACCAATCGCCCGCGGCGGAGACGAGGCCTTGTGCGGCCTCGTTATCATTCATGCAGTCAAAGAAACCGAACTGCCCGGTTTGATCGGCATGCTGCTGCAGATGACGCCTGTTGACCTGCGCGGATATGCGGCCAACAGGTTGGCTATCTCGATAGGCCACGAAAAACGCTGCCTCGCCAAAGGAAAATAGCGGATTGTGGCGTGGAGAAATGCGTTGGCGTTCGATGTGATGCAGGGGTGGGACCCAGCACGGATCATTGGCGAAAACCCTGGCCGGGACCGCGAGCCAATCGTCTATGCCGCGCTCATGATCAATACGTTCGATCTTCAGGGAGCGGCGGCTCATCGCGGCGGTGACGTTGCAAATGACCGTCCAGCGGAAAGGAGGCGGTCGACGACCGTAGTCGGTAATAAATCGGCGCTTTTTGCCAGCAGTGCGAGTTGCCACGGGAACGCGATCTCGGCGCGTCGCCGGTGCATGGCGTTGATGATCCGTTGGGCGGCATCATCCGGCTGCAGCATGAAGGGGCCGGTGAAAGGCAAGGACGCACTCATCGGCGTTGCGACGAAACCGGGGCAGGCGACCGTCACGCTTACGCCCTGCGGCGCAAGCAATCTCCGGAGTCCCTGGCCGTATGTTCGGACGGCCGCCTTGGAGGCGGCGTAGATCGGAGCATCCGCGAGGCCTTGAAAGGCCATCATCGAGCTCACGATCGCGATGTGACCGCGCTGTCGCTGCATGAAAGTTTCAAGGACTGGGGCAATGGTGTGAACGACGCCCATCAGGTTCACATCAATGATTTTGCGGGCAAAGGCGACCGGCTCTCCCGATGGCGGCGCAAGCACGTCGACGCCGCCGATGCCCGCGTTGGCGATAAGGATATCGATCGGTTGGTCTTCGTCGGCTCGGCGGATCTTGCTGTCGCAGTCGGAAGCGTCGGCCACGTCGCAGTTCAGGATGCGTGGTATTGCTCCGATACCGCGGCAATCTTGCGCCACGTCATTCAAGCGTTGATCGTTGCGCCCGACGAGTGTGATTGTGCCACGGCCTTTTGCCAGATGACGCGCCATGGCGGCGCCCAGACCACTGCTGGCGCCTGTAATCAACACATGCATTTCGCGAAGTTGCCTGCCGTGCCATTGCTGAGCACGAAGCATAGCCATTGCCGCGTATTCCCCCGAAGTCTTTGCGTCCGTCAGTCCGCGTAATTTCT